>CAVIVB010000008.1:2764-15582 GCA_963645785.1 bacterium | reverse complement strand
GGATTTGATCAATGTGGCGGGGCAGCCGTGCACGTGCGCGTCGAAGATTCTGAAGGGGTATGTGTCGCCGTATGATGCGACGGTGATTCGGAATTTGAAGGCGAATGGATTTATTCCGGCGGGGCGCGTGAATATGGACGAGTTTGCGATGGGCTCGTCGACGGAAAATTCGGCGCTGGGGGTGACGCGTAATCCGTATGATTTGGAGCGGGTGCCGGGTGGTTCGTCGGGTGGAAGTGCCGCGGCGGTGGGTGCGAACATGTGCATTGCGGCGTTGGGGACGGACACGGGCGGGTCGATTCGTCAGCCGGCGAGTTTTTGTAATTGCGTGGGTGTGAAGCCGAGTTATGGGCGTGTGAGCCGGTATGGTGTGACGGCGTTTGCGAGTTCGCTTGACCAGGTTGGGCCGATGACGAAGAGTGTGGCGGACGCGGCGATTTTGTTGAAGGCGCTGGCGGGGCATGACGAGATGGATGGCACGACGCCGCGCGAGGAGGTGCCGGATTATTTGGCGGCGCTTGAGGGCGCGAATTTGAAGGGCGTTCGGCTGGGGCTTGCCAAGGAGTATCTGGAAGTCGCGGGGATGGATGCGGAAGTGAAGCGCATTACGGACGAGGCGATACGGAAGTGCGAGGCGGCGGGGGCGGAGCTTGTGGAAGTTTCGTTGCCGCACACCGAGTATGCGATGGCGGTCTACTACATCATTGCGCCGGCGGAGGCGAGTGCGAATTTGGCGCGGTTTGATGGGGTGCGGTATGGGCATCGTTCGGAGAAGGCGACGGATGTGTTGTCGCTGTATATGAAGAGTCGCGCGGAAGGGTTTGGACCGGAAGTGAAGCGGCGCATTATTATGGGGACGTATGTGTTGTCGAGCGGGTATTACGATGCGTATTATGGGCGGGCGCAGAAGGTGCGGACGCTGATCAAGCGCGATTTTGATGAGGCGTTTGGGAAGGTGGATGCGTTGTTGACGCCGTGTGCGCCGACGCCTGCGTTCAAGATTGGTGAGTTGCAAGATCCGCTGACGATGTATTTGAACGATTTGTATACGATTCCGTCGGCGCTTGCGGGTGTGTGCGCGGCGTCGGTTCCGGCTGGGTTCACGGCGGATACGAAGTTGCCTGTGGGTGTGCAATTCATCTGCGGCGGATTTGAGGAGGCGAAACTCCTTCGCGTGTGCAAAGCGTTTGAGGACCTCAACAAATAATTTACTATTGAAGGAGCAAAATCCAAATGGCAAAAACCAAAGTTACAATGGAGACGAACAAGGGCACGATTACCCTTGAGCTCGACGGCGACAAAGCCCCGACGACGGTGGAAAACTTCCTTTCGTATGTCAAGGAGGGGTTTTACGACGGCACAATTTTCCATCGCGTCATTGACGGTTTTATGATTCAGGGCGGTGGTTTCACGCGCGACATGAATCAGAAGCCAACCCGCGGAGGCATTAAAAACGAGGCGATGAACGGACTCAAGAACAAACGTGGGACCATTGCAATGGCCCGCACGATGATCCCTGATTCGGCCACGAGTCAGTTCTTTATCAACCTCATTGATAATGACTTTCTCAACTTCACTTCGCCGACCCCTCAAGGCTACGGATACGCCGTTTTTGGGGAGGTTGTTGATGGTATGGACGTCGTCGATGCCATTGCAAAAGTGAAGACAGGATTTGCAGGCCCGCACCAAAATGTGCCTGAAGAAACGATTATCATCAAGAAAGTTTTTCTCGCGTGACATCATTTCGTGCTTGCATTTTCTCCGAAAAAAGACTATACTTAACACCATTCCATCAAAAAAGATAAAAAGGAAACAGACATGAAGAAGTTGCTACTCATTGCGTTGGCCGCCACGTTGACGGCTCCGATTCTTGCGGAAGAAACTGCCGCGGTTCAGCCCGCGACAGAAGTTCAGCCTGTGGAGAATCAGAACAAGGGTGTCATTTGGCCCGCGTTTTTCGCCATTTCTGAATGGCCGCAGACGCCGGACATTGTTGGCATTCGTCTGACGATTCCGTTCTCGACGCGTCAGGAAAGCGTGACGGGCATTGACGTGGGGCTTTGGGGTCGCAGCAAGGACTTTGAAGGCTTCCAGGTGAATGTTCTGCGGAACGATGTGAAGGACACGTTTGGCGGGTTCCAGGTTGGTTTGTACAACTCGGTGAACCGCGGCGATTTGTTCAGCATTCAGGCGGGTCTTTGGAATGAAGCGCAGAGTTTCCGCGGCTTGCAAATCGGCCTTGTGAATACGTCGGGTGACGCGCAGGGTTTCCAGATTGGTATTATCAACCGCACCGAAACGATGTACGGCTTCCAGCTCGGGCTTATCAACGTCATTCGTGACGCGGAACTCCCGATGATGCCGATCGTCAACATCGGCTTCTAATTCAGACGATGAACATTCGCCCGTTTGCGGCCATTCGGCCAAATGCACAGGACGCGGCACTTGTCGCGTCTGTGCCTTACGATGTTGTGGATACGGCCGAGGCGCGTGCGCTTGCGGCCAATAATCCCAAGAGCTTCCTTCACGTCTCGCGCCCGGAAATTGACCTTCCGGATGGCACGGCGTGCTCCTCGCCCGAAGCCTATGCCCAAGCGAAAAAAGCGCTCGCGGCACTTTTGGCGAATGGCACGTTGATTCATGATGACGTGCCGAAGTTCTACGCCTATCGCCAGACGATGGGCACGCATTCGCAAACGGGCATTGTTGCCACCTTCGATACGAAGGACTATCTTTCGGGCGTCCTCAAGCAGCACGAGAAAACGCGCCGCGACAAAGAAGACGACCGCACGCGCCACATCGAAACACTTGAAGCGCAAACGGGTCCCATCTTTTTGACGTATCGCGACGACCAGGCGATTGACGAAATTGTTTCTCTCGCGTGCCACAATGCGCCGCTCTACGATTTTACGGCGTCGGACGGCATTCAGCACACGGTCTGGGAAATTGCCGCGGCCCCCACGTGCACGGCGGATGAGTTGCAAGAACTCTTCGCGCGCATCCCAACGGCTTACATTGCGGACGGCCATCATCGCGCCGCCGCCGCCGCACGCTACGCGCAAGCCCACAACTTCGAGGGCGAATCGCGCTATGTGATGGGCGTCATCTTTCCGGCTTCTCAATTGAAGCTGCTCCCGTATAATCGCCTCGTCCATACGTTGAACGGGCTTTCCGCTTACGAATTCCTTTCCGCGATTAGTGCGAACTTTTCGATTGGCGAAAAAGGCGAGCGCAATTGCCGCATGTATTTTGATGGCGACTGGCGCGAACTTTCCTGGCGCATTCCGCTTAATGCGGATGTCGTTTCGGCGCTTGACGTTTCTTATTTGCAGGACAATCTCCTCGCGCCTATCTTGGGCATCAAGGACCCGCGCACGGACGAGCGCATTTCGTTCGTGGGTGGCATCCGCGGCGAAAATGAACTCGTTGCCAAGGTTGATTCCGGCGCGGCAAAAGTTGCGTTCTCGATGGAGCCGGTGACGGTCCAGGAAATGATGGCCATTGCCGATGCGGGTGCGATTATGCCGCCCAAGTCCACGTGGTTTGAACCGAAACTCCGGAGTGGACTCTTCATTCATTCAGTTGTATGAAGCGGCGCATTCTCCGATATTGGCTTCTTCTTCGTCGCAAGATTGTGACCGAGCAGGCGACGCCTGAATATATTGCGGGGGGCTGGGCACTCGGCATGTTCATCGGCTGCGCCATTCCTTTCGGATTGCAACTCGCCATTTCCATCCCACTTTCATTCCTTCTGCGCGTCAGCAAAATTGGCGCGACGGTTGGCACGCTCCTCACGAATCCTGTCACCATTTGGTTTATCTACCCTGCCCAAACATGGGTTGTCTATCGCATCTTCTTTGGCAGTGCCAACTATCAACTTCCAAATGAATGGACGTGGGAAGCCGTGAAAACATTGACGGGTCCCGTTGTGTTTTCATTCTTTATGGGCGGATTGATTCTTGCTTTTATCATGACGCCGCTCACGTACTATGGTGTGAAGCGCCTTGTCATTGCGAATCGCGCACGCCGTGAAAAGCGCCGCGAACGCCGCGCCGCGAAAAAGGCCGCGAAAGCCGCCGCAAAAAGTGCCGCGGCCCAAGCATGATTTCACCCGACACGATTGCGCGCATCCAAGCCTTGATGGTCGAAGCGCACGTCTATGAGGAAGACCTCGATGAATCCTTTATCCTCGGTGGTGGGCCTGGCGGGCAAAAAACAAATAAGACGTCCGCCTTGATGGTCGAAGCGCACGTTTATGAGGAAGACCTCGATGAATCCTTTATCCTCGGTGGTGGGCCTGGCGGACAAAAAACAAATAAGACGTCCAATGTCGTTCGCCTGTCTCATGAACCTTCCGGACTGATGGTGCGTTGTGGTGAAACGCGTAGTCGTGAAACGAATCGGTGGCTCGCACGCCGCACGTTGGCTGAAATGATTTTGGAACGCGAGCACGGCAGGAAAAGTGCCGCGCAACAAGCGAGGGAGAAAATCCGTCGCCAGAAGCGCCGTCGTTCGCGGCGTCAAAAGCAACGGATGCTAGCGGATAAGCGTGCTCATTCCGAAAAGAAAGCTGCCCGCCGAAGAGTTGAACTCGACTAACCGCGGTACTTTATCTCGCGCGTGGGCGAATCGTACCAAAGAGAGGCTAGGATTGAACCTTTGTTGCTGGGTGGGGCGACCAATTTGAAAGGCTGGAAAAGTGCCGCGGAAGGAAATAAAAATTTTGCCGCGGGGACTTGCAATGCGGTCGGGAATATGGTATAATATGTGGCGTTGATAAGAAAAGTATGAAGAGTTGGTTGACAGATTGTATTAGAAGGCGTTCACGCAGCGAGAGGCGCTGTGTGGGCGGAGCTTCATACTTTTTAGTACCCCCCCCCCAAGCGCTTACGGTGTGCTGAGAGCGCGTTTACAGGGCTTTAGCGACCGCGGTAAAAGTGCCGCGGTGGGGATGTCATTTAACTAAAGAGTGAGGGTGAATATGCCGCGCAAGAAAGACAAAAAGGAGAAGAGGTTTGAGACGGTTCTGAATGCTGGGCTTGCGGGCGCGGCATCGGATGTTGTTTCGCGTTATGGAAGTGGCATCAAGGAACACATCGTTGGTTATAATGGTGTAGACAATGAGACGGGGGAGCATCTTAAGCGGTGTCTTAAGAGTATTAGCAAATCAAAGGTTAATCCAGATTGCGAGTATGCGAATCTTAAGCAGCAAGCTGGTTTTTCGGCTGAAACGAAGGAAGTTGCGCGGCAACGTGCGCAGCAAGCAATTCGTGGAAAGAAGCCGACAGTTGTTCGCACGGATGATATTCCTGGTCATGTCAATGATCCGCTTATTGATATTGCGAAAGTTGATTGCCATGGGAATCCCATACCTGGGTCTGGTGTGCAAGTTAAATTTGTTGGGTCAACACCAAAAGCCGCAGTTGGGAAGATGCTTGGGAAGGGTTATCAGAAGTACTTCGATAATGATTGTAAGATAATGGTTCCCAAGGATTATTACGATGGGATGAAGGAGGAGTTGCGCGAGCGGATGGATAACTTGCGCGAGCAAATTGAAAAAGCGAAGCAGCAAGGGAAGACTGATCTCGCGGCACAGAAGCAAGAGCTTTTAGAGAAATGCAAGAAGGTTAATAAGAGCCTGAAGAAAAGTTCTGTATCAAATGATGAGGCGATGGAGGCTCGGGTTAGTCCAGGATGGTCTACAACCAAAGACATACTTAAGACAGCACATGAAGCTGGGCTTCAACAAGCGGCGGTTGGCGCGGGTATTGGTGGGGGGATTTCGCTTGTAAGAAATGCGATTGCGTTTTATAATGGAGATAAGACAGGGAAAGATGTCGCGGTTGATGTTCTTGTTGACACTGCAAGTGCGGCGGGTGTTAGTTACGCAACAGCTTTCGGTGGATCTGTGATTAAGGGGGCTATGCAGAATGCGGCTTCAAAGTCTGTGCGGGCTCTTTCCAAGTCAAATCTTCCAGCAGTTATTGCCACTTCTACAATTGAGCTTGGGAAGACGTTGAAGAGTTATTTTAGTGGGGAGATTGATGGGACGAAATGTCTTAATGAGATTGGCGAAAAGGGATACGGTATGATTAATTCCGCCTTGTTTACTGCTATTGGGCAGATGGTCATTCCTGTTCCAGTTTTGGGGGCCTTGGTTGGATCGATGGTTGGGTATGCGCTTAGTTCGGCGTCATACAAAATTCTTACGGACAGTTTGAATGAGGCAAAGCGTGCGCGGGAGGAGCGCATTCGGATAGAAAGAGAATGTGCTGAGATGAAGAAGACGCTTGAGGAATGTCGCCTTCGGCTTGAGGAAAAGATTGATAAGTACTTGCAAGAGAAGCGAGAATTCTTCTGTCGCACGTTTAGTGAGATTAAACAAGCGCTTGATATTGGTGATGTGGATGGTTATATTGATAGCATGAATAAGATTACGGAGTCTTTTGGCAAGAAGCCTCTCTATAGGAACATGGACGAATTTAACCAGTTGATGGAGTCTGATGACCCAATCGTTTTTTAATAACAACTCTAATCCTAAAAGGAGAAGTGACAATGACAAATGAAGAAAAAAAGAAGAACGAGTCGATCGCCCGAGTCGCCTATTTGATTGCGGCCTCGGACGGAAAGGCAAAGAAGGAAGAGCGCGAGGCGTTTGCAAAGACGCTTCAAGCTATTCACGGGTTTGACTTTGGCGAGCCCGATACGACGGCCTTCATTGAGAAGGTTTTGAGTGATGCGGACAATCTTATTCGTCTTCGCGAGTTTTACAATGACGAGCAGATGATTAAGGCGCTCATGACAAAAGTTGCCGCCGATGTTATGGCCATCAAGAATGATCAGCTTGCCCTTCGTAAAGCGTTTGCGGTTTGGGTTAATATTTGTGTTTCGGATGGAACATATTCTAACTTTGAGCGGAAGATTATTAAGGGTTTGCAGGCGGCGAGCAATAGTCTTAGGACGCCCAGCACTTTGGGTGAACTTTTTGGCGGTACTATTTTTGGTCTGCCTCGCGATCCTGTCAGCATGATGGTGGATTTGACGGTTGCACTCTGCAGAGTTGCGGTGAAGCCTGAACAAAAGTTTGGGGCGAACGCGGCGATTTCTGATGAGTTTCTTGCCGAGGTTGAATCTCGGTGTGATGCTATTAATCAGTTAGGCCAGCAATTGTCAAAGAGTAAGGATAAGGCGGAGAAGGAAGAAATTAAATTCGCCATTGAGGGATTGATTGATTCCTTCAATGATTTCATCAAAGATTTTTCTACAACGAAAGGAGAATAATTATGGTACTTATGGTTTCTCTTATTGGTGGTGCAGTCCTCTCGGGGGCTTGGGGCGTGTATAAAGGCGGCAAGGCTGTGTCTGATAATAGTGAGGCCAGCCAGATTAATGAAAGGGCGCAGAGGCTTCAGGCGCATCTGAAGGATTGCCTTAAGAAAGCGCAGAAGGAGTCGAAGGAATCACTTGAACGGCTGGGCGAAAAGAAGCTTGCCATTTGGGCAAAACCGATGAAACGTTTTGTCGAATTGTTTCAACAGGTGAAAAATATTTCCTTGGAGGATTCAACAGGAATTAGTGAGCTCTCCAAATTCCAAATTGATAAGCAAACGCTTGTTGAGATGCGCGAGGTGAGTCTAAAGGCTGTTGATTTTGCCGCGGGAGGTGTAAGTGGAATGGTTGCAGGTGGCGCAGCTGCATTTGGTGCCTATAGTGCGGCAGGAGCATTTGCCACTGCCTCAACTGGTGCGGCTATATCAGGGCTGAGTGGTGCGGCGGCTACTAATGCGACATTGGCCTTTTTTGGCGGTGGTTCGCTTGCGGCTGGCGGGCTTGGAGTCGCTGGCGGGACTTGCGTCTTGGGTGTGGTTGTAGCAGGCCCCGCGCTTGCAATTCTTGGTACGGTTATGGGGGCGAAAGCGGAGAAGAACTTGGATAATGCTTTGTCTAACTTGAGCAAGGTTCAAGAGGCGGAGGCAGAGGTCAATGTTCTTGTGACGGCTTGCCAGGGTGTTGCCAAGCGTTCTGCAGCTTATCAAGCTTTCTAGTATCATTCGTCTTGAAGGGAAAGACTTCAAGAAGTATAAGAAGGGAACAAGGGAAGAGCTTGGAAAGATTGTTGCGACGGCGCAAGCGATTAAGGCTATTCTTGATACGCCCTTACTAGATGATAAGGGTGCACTGACGAAAAAGTCGGAGTCGGTTCTCGCGGCGACGAATAAGTTTATTGGGCGCGATTCTCTTACGGGGCATAAACCGTTCCCGCAAGAGGAAGTTGATTGATAAAGGGTGTGGGGCATTTTTGTTTCAAACCATCCCCGCGGTAGAAAAGTGCCGCGGGTTATTTTGATCTTTGACAATTTATTTATTCATTCTTCCACCTTTGGCATTTAGGGTATGAAAACTTTTGGGGTTGAGAGTTGGTCTAAAATATGGTATAATATGTACTTCCATGAGAAAAGGAGACGAGATGAGGCGCGTGATTGCGTATGTGGTGGTGTTTATGGGCGCGGCAGTTTTTGCGGACCGCCAGCCTTATGAACGCTATCAGACGATTGTTGAGCGGCAGATGTTTGGTCAGCCGCCCGAGGGATTTGATCCGACCGTGCCACCGAGTGAAGTGTCACGAACGAAGGGAGACGTGCGAAGTGAGGTGGAATTGACGAAGGAGCAAGAGAAGGTTAAAAAGGCGATTTACTTTTCCGTGATTAATGTGACGCCTGAGGGAGATACGGCGGTTGGATTTACGGACAATTCGATGCCGAAGGAGCCGAAGCATTACTACTTGAAGGTGGGAGAAGAGCGTGATGGGTGGAAGGTGTTGGAGGCGGATTTGGCGGCGAAGTCGATGAGGATTGTGAAGGATGAGATTGAGGTTTCGTTGACGCTTGGAGGGAATTCAGCGAAGAGTACATTTACTCAGGCGCGAGGAGGAGGGTTGCGGTCGGTGTCGAATGGGGCTGCGCGAGGGAAGGGGCTTGGGAGCATGATATCGTCAACACCCCGTATGGCTTCGCAAGATGAAGTGTCGCTTGGGAACACGTTACGTGCGCGGCAGGCGGCGCGGCGCGAGAAGGAGCGTCAACAGCGTGAGGTGAGTGAGGCGGAGAAGGCGGCGCGAGAGAAAGCGAGGGAAGAGGCGAGGCTTGAGCAAGAGCGCAAGGAAGCGGAAGAGAAGGCGGAGCGAGATGCGTATCGCGAAAATTCGAAGAGGGAATTAGCGGAGATGAAGGCGAAGTTGGAACAGATGCGCGAGATGCAAGAGGCGAAGGGGCATGCGCCGAAGACAATGGAGGCGGACGGTGGTGAGGCGCCGGCAGAGGATGGTGGGGACGAGTGAAAAGGTATTGGTTTTTTGCGGCGTTTAGTTTTGCTTGCTTGGTGAGCGCGGCGGTTTGGCTGGGCGGCTTGAACCAAGATGAGGGGTGGTATTTATACGCGGCGAATTTGGTGGCGGAGGGCGAGGCGCCATATCGCGATTTCTTTTTTACGCAGGGTCCGATTATGCCAGCGGTGTATGCGCATGTTGTGTGGGCGTGGCAGATGTTTGGCTTGTTGGGGGCGCGGATTTTTACGGCGAGCTTAGGGGCGCTTGGGATTGTGTTTGCGGTGTTGCTGGCGCGGCGGCTCGTGGCGGATGAGAAGAAGAGTGTTGTTGCGATTGTCGTTGCGTTTTTATTGGGGAGCAATTTGTATCATTTGTATTACACGGCGATTCCGAAGACGTATGCGCTGGCGGGATTGTTTGTGTTGGCGGGCTTTTATTTGTTGTCGTTTTGCTTGAGTGCGCGGCGTGTGGTGAGCGTGACGTGTGTGATGAGCGCGGCTTTGTTGTTTGCGTTTGCGGCGGGGACGAGGATTAGTTTGGGTGCGATTTTGGCGGTGGTGGGCGTGGGGCTGCTTGTGCAATGGAAGAAATTTGGTTGGAGTTTTTTGTGGTTTGGGATTGCGGGGTTGGTGGGTTTGGTGATTGTATATGGCGTGCCGCTGATGGATGAGGGTGCGCGAGCGGGTTTGTTGGCGGCGCAGGCGTATCATGCATCGCGCGGCGGATTTGATGCGGTGTTTGCGGTTGGGAGTTTGTCGCGTCTCGTGAGGTGGTATGCGCCGACGTTTGTATTTTTGGGGTTGGGCGTTTTGGGAATGGGGCGCGGGAAGGGTGCCGCGGGCACGTGCGATGTGTTGCCTCTTGTAGTTGCGGGGGCTTTGGCGGTGATGTTGGTGCAGCTTTGTGCGCCGTTTCCGTATGAAGATTATCAGGTGCCTGTGATGGGATTAGTGAGCGTGGGCGCGGCGGTTTTGTGTGTGAGGAATTTGGATGGGAAGTTTCCGTTTGCGTTATTGGCGCTTGGGATGACGTGGGCGCTTGCGTTTGGTTCGCCGTTGTTGGAAAGTTGGATGGTGAATGGTCAGGATCGTTTTTGGAGTTTGAAGAAGAAGTCGTGCGAGATGGCGCAGTTGAGGGATGTGGCGCGGCGGATTCAGGAGTTGGATCCGAATGGGAAGATGCTTTTGACGCAAGATTTATATTTGGCGATTGAGACGAATCGGAAAGTGCCGCGGGGCTTGGAGATGGGGCCGTTTAGTTATTGGGGCGAGGCGGTGCCGGAGGCGATGCCGAAGGGATTGGTGATGGATGATGCGGGGATGACGGCGCTTCTTGCGCGTGCGCCGTGTGAGGTGGCGGCGTTTAGCGGATATGCATTTGCGATTACGGCGCCAGCAGGGACGGAGACACCGCAAGAGAAGCAGCTCGATTATTTTCATTTGCTGTATCGCCAGTATGATTTGGCGTTTCGCGAGGAGGCGTTTGGTCAGAATGCGACGACGCTTTTGGTATTGAAACGCAAGGCGGGCGTGGGAGGTGCGGCGTTGAAGTGACGCGGGAGCCAGCAGAATTACGGCGGCGGATTTTGGAAGTCGTTTCGCGCAATGGTGGGCATTTGGCATCGTCGCTGGGTGCGGTTGAAATTGCGTGTGCGCTTGCGGAGGTGTTTGATCCTGAGGTGGATCGTGTGGTGTGGGACGTTGGGCACCAGGCGTATGCGTGGAAGATTTTGACGGGGCGCGATGAACGGTTTGAGACGCTGAGGAAGTTGGATGGGATTTCGGGATTTCCGAATCCGCAAGAAAGTGCCGCGGATGCGGCGGTATCGGGGCATGCGGGCGTTGCGTTTTCGGTGGCGGAAGGATTGGCCGCGGCGCGTGATAAGCGAGGGACGAAGGAACATGTGATCGCGGTCGTGGGCGATGGAGCGATGGCGAATGGGGTGAGCTTTGAAGCGCTCAATAATTGTGCCGCGGCGACGAACAAAGTGATTGTGATTTTGAATGATAATGAGATGAGCATTTCGCGTCCGATTGGATCATTTGCGCGGATGCTTGGTCGGCTCATTACGGGGGTTCATTACAATCGTGTAAAGCAGGCGGCGGAGCGTGCGGGGCATGCGTTGAAGTTGACGTTTTTGCGCGGCATTTATCATTCGGTGGAGCGGCGCATCAAATCGCTTTTTTTGGGGAATGCGTTTTTTGAACAATTTGGATTGCGTTATATTGGGCCGGTGGATGGACACGATGTGGCGGCGCTGAAAGCGGCGTTTACGGTCGCGAAGGAAGATAAGCGCAGTGTGCTTGTTCATGTTGTCACGCGCAAGGGGCATGGGTATGCGCCAGCGGAGAAAGATCCGACGCGGTGGCATGGGGTTGGGCCGTTCAAGGTGCATGATTGCGATCGTGGGAGAACTGCCGCGGAAGAAGCGAAGGCGCCGTTGACGTGGTCGCATCTTTTTGGTGAGACGATTTGTGAGGCGGCGCGAAAGGATGCGCGGATTGTGGCCTTGACGGCAGCGATGAAAGATGGCACGGGGCTCACACCTTTCGCGGCAGAATTTCCGGAACGTTTCTTTGATGTGGGGATTGCCGAGGGGCACATGGTGGCATTTGCCGCGGGGCTTGCGGCGGGCGGCATGCGACCAGTCGTGGCGGTTTATTCCACCTTCTTGCAACGTGCGATTGATCAAGTGATGCATGATGTGTGCATTGCGAATTTGCCTGTCATCTTTTGTGTAGATCGCGCAGGGGTTGTGGGTGCGGATGGCATGACGCATCAAGGGATTTACGATGTGGCGATGCTCAGGTGCTTACCGAATTTGACGATTTGCCAAGCGTCGAGCGCGGCAGATTTCAAGGCGCTGTTTGAAGAGGCTCTGAAGCGGAATGGGCCGACCGTGATTCGTTATCCGCGTGGGCAAGTAAAAGAAGAGCGGGCGGAAAATTTTGTGAAGCCGGGGAAGGCGCGTGCGACGATTTGGGTGACGGGTGATTGGCTTCGTAAAGCGCAAGAAGTGGCCGCGCGCGTGGGCGGGGTTGATGTTGTGGTGGCACGTTATTTGAAGCCCGTTGACGCGGCACTTTTGGCGAGGGAGAGAGCGGAGGGGCAAAAGATTATCAGTCTTGAGAATGCGTGTGTTGCGGGTGGATTGGGCGAAGTGCTCGCGGCAGATTTGAAGCTGGGGTGGCCTGATGAATTTATTCCGCATGGCACGCCGCAAGAATTGGAGAAGCGGTATCATCTTGATGTGGATTCGCTTGCAGAAAGAATTAAGAAGGAGATAGGATAATGGCAAAGGTACATGGCATGGCGGGCGAATGGGCACGCGTGAAGGGGACGGTTATTGGTTTGTGGCCGCTTTTTCTCGGTGTATTTTTGGCTGGATTTTCGCTTGCGTTTGCCTTATTTTATTCGCTTGCGCTGGGGCTGTTTTTCTTTGTTGTGTCGGCGATTTGGTTTGGTTGGAGCCTGATGCAGGGTGTGCGCAAAG
>CAVIVB010000008.1:0-2754 GCA_963645785.1 bacterium | reverse complement strand
TGGAAAGCTTTTTCAAAGGTGCGCGCGGCGAAGAACATGTTGCCCTTATTCTTAAATCTTTGCCTGCGACGTATCATGTGTTCAATGATTTCATCGCGGGGCGCACGCATGTTGATCATGTTGTCGTGGGGCCGACAGGTGTATATTCG
This sequence comes from bacterium, assembly GCA_963645785.1. Lineage (GTDB taxonomy): Bacteria > Verrucomicrobiota > Kiritimatiellia > RFP12 > UBA1067 > UBA1067. Next base: position 2,605 of record CAVIVB010000008.1, on the reverse strand, counting down.
GTTGAGACAAAATGTTGGCGTGGGCGCGTCACAATTGAGGATGGCCACATTTTGGTGGATGGGCATCTTCCTTCGCGCGCCCCACTTGCACAAGCTTTGCGTGAGGCCGAACTTGTTCATGCGCAGCTTGGCAAGCAAGGTTGGAAGGGCACGGTCACGCCCGTCCTGGCATTTGCGAGCGATACATTTGATGCGCATTTGGCTGAACTGCAGGGCGCCATCATTATTAATTCGTGTGATTTGAAAAAGAGTTTTGAAGGCGGGCGCACGGTTCTTTCGCAACCAGAGCTCGACCGCCTTGTCAGTTTGATGGAGACTAATTCGTGAAAAAAGCAATCTATATTTCTGCCGCGCTTGTTGCGTTCATTGCCTTTACAGGTGAGGCAGACAACTTGAAGCCACAATCTTACTATGGAAAAATCGCACGGCGGTTTGGCGATGTTTTGCCGCGGTATCACGTCCTTCAACTTTCGCTCAACGATGAAATCTCGCAACGTGCATGGACGAACCTTGTGACGTTTTATGACTTTGATCATTCCGTCTTTTTGAAGTCCGACTTGGATAAACTTGCTGCGCGCGAGAAGACACTTGATGATGAAATTCATGCCGGCGATGTGAGCTTTGGTTATGACGTGTATAATCTTTTCGTGACGCGCCTTCGCGAGCGGATGTTCTTTGCGACAAACCTTCTTGCGAAGGGTGAATGGGACTTTTCGACAAACGAAACATATCGCATTCGTCGCAAGGACGTAGAATGGCCCGCGACCATTGAAGAAGCGAATGAACATTGGCGCAAGCGTATCAAGAATGAAATGCTGGCACAAATCTTGAATCGTGAATTGGACATGGAAGAAGCCGCGGCCAAGACAAATAAACTTGCAAAATCTGCCGCGGAAGTGAGCGCGACGAACTTGCTTTCGAGCGCGACCAATCTTGTTGAAAGTGCCGCGGAAACAAATTCGGCGCCGGCTGAAATTGAACGGCCTGAAGATATTTTGATCAAGCGCTATCGGCAGTATGCAACCTTCTTGACCGAGCCTGATGAAGAAGCTGTGTTGCAATATTACCTTAATGCGATTGCGCAAGCATATGATCCACACACGGGTTACATGAGCCCGACTTCGAAGGAAGATTTTGATATGGACATGTCGCTCAAATTGTGTGGCGTGGGGGCGGTTCTTTCGATGGAAGATGGTGCACTCAAGATTGTGGAGATTATGCCGGGCGGGCCGATTGATCGTGATGGGCGCATTCAAGAAGGCGACAAGATTGTGGGCGTCAAGCAAGCAGATGGGCAGATGGAGAACGTTCTTTGGCAGCCGATGAAGAAGACGATCAAGAAGATTCGCGGGCCGAAAGATACGCGTGTCACACTTGAAATTATTCCGCGTAGCGACCCGAGCGGGCTGACGAAAAAGGCGATTGAACTTGTGCGTGACGAAATCAAATTGGAAGACCAAGCTGCGACGGGGCGCGTTGAAACGGTCACGTTGAATGGTGTCACCAATCGCTTGGGCTACATTTATTTGCCGAGCTTCTATGGCACGATGAATACAGATGATTCGGACTTCCGTTCGTGTGCGGTGGATGTGAGCAAGTACTTGGCCGAATTCAATGCGCAAGATGTGGAAGGGCTCGTTCTGGATTTGCGCGGCAATGGTGGCGGCAGTTTGCGTGAGGCGGTGTTCCTTTCGTCACTTTTTGTTCCGCAAGGGCCAGTTGTTCAAATTCGCGATTTGCGCATGGTGACGTGCTTGCCGATTCCACCTGGCAATCCTGTTGCGTTTCGTAAGCCGATGATTGTGTTGACCGATCGTTCGTCAGCTTCCGCGTCAGAAATTGTTGCCGCGCATTTGCGTGATGTGGGGCGTGCAATTGTGATTGGCGATTCAAAGACGCATGGCAAGGGGACGGTGCAGACGGTGATGGGCATGGGGCCTGACAAATATGGGAGCGTCAAAATTACGACGGCGCGATTCTATCGTATTAATGGAATGTCCACGCAAGTGAAGGGCGTCGCGGCAGATATTGTTTTGTCCTCGCTTCTTGATTCGCTCGACATTGGTGAAGACAAACTTCCAAATGCGTTGCCATTCACGAAGATTCTTCCTGCTGACTATACGAAGTGTTGGGACCTCGATAAATATGTGCCGCGCCTCACGACAAATTCTGCCGCGCGCCTCGAACATGATGCACGCTACTTGAAGCATGTCGAGAACGTGAAGGGCATGCGCGAGATTTCGGACCGTGTGGAAGTGCCGCTTGAACGCGCCGCGCGCAAGGCTTTGATGAAGGCCGATCGCGAATTGCATGAGCTCGATGCAGATGAAGATGTGGCTTCGCTCGATGATTCCATCGCGGTTCAAACGAATGCAGATGAAAAGGACGACAAGAAGGACGAGAAGAAGAAATCTTCGCGGCGGCGGCGTAATCAGCGCAACACGGAAGATGATATCGTCCTGGAAGAATCGCTTCGCATTTTGTCCGACCTAATTCAATTGAATGGGAAAGAAGAGATGAACATTCAAGCTGATTGGACCTCGCTGATTCAGGATTAGTGCGCCTGAGGGGGAGAAGATGGTTGGAAGAGGGGGTTTCTTTGGGT
>CAVIVB010000007.1:9251-17134 GCA_963645785.1 bacterium | reverse complement strand
GTGTGGGGTTGGCTTTTTGGAGCGCCGAGTTTTGGCGCGGTGCCCTATTTATATGGGGAATGTCCGTGGAGTGGATTTGGGATGTTTCATTATGTGAGCGGATTTTTTGGGTACATGTTGATTGGTTTTTACATGCGTAAGTTTGCGGGTGCGTGGTCATGGGGGCGGACGCTTTCGTGTGCGATTCCACTTTGGCTGGTTGGTTACGCGACAGTTTTTATTCCATTCTTTGTGCGCATTCCCGATGGAATGGGTTATCCAGTGAGTGCGCCGTATGCGATGGCGGTGAGTTTGGAAGTGAGTTGGGACTTTGCTTCGACGGGCGTTGCGCTGACGGCTCTTGCCTACTTCCTCGTCATTCGAAAATTTGTCGCGGAAGGTTCATTCTATCGGCATGTGATTCGCCCGCTCGCGGATGCGAGTTATGGCACGTATCTCATTCACATGCTGGTGTTGGCAGAGGTGAGTGAATGGTTGAATCCACGCGTAACGGCGCCTGTTGCGATTATGGGGACAGCGTTTGTGACGTTCGTTGCCGCGTCACTTTTGTCGATGGGCTTGAAGCGCATTCCCAAGCTCGGGCCGTATCTGTGCGGTTAGGCCGCGGCAGATTTATTCAATCCAGACGGGGACTGCGCAGACTTTTTTATACGCGGCGCTTCCATAGCCGACGCCATCAATGACAACGCCGCGGACGGAAAGCGTGATGGCTTTTGCGCGCGAGCTTGAAAGGTCGTAGACTTTGAACGAGCCTTTGAAGGTGCCGTCTTTGGCTTTGTACGTGAGCTTTAGGTTGGCCGCATTGTTTTCTGGGTCGACCGTCCATTTCGTACGCGAGATGTTGATTTCGACGTCTTCTGGAAGGCGGTCTTCATCGAGTTCTGCGCCGAGGATTTCTGCGAAGGAGAGGGCGAGGTTGACATCAAAGTTGAACGAAGCGGCGTCTTCCAAATTGCTGGCGAAACCGATTTCATATTTGTAGGGGACTGCACTTAAGGAAAGAGACAAGTCTTCGTTATTGATTGAGATGGCGAAGTCGAGCGAGAGGCCGAGCTTTTTGTTGTAGAAGGAAAGAGGGATGAGCACTTCGCTTTGTGTGAAGATGAGTTGCGAGGATGCGGAAAGTTTGGTGCCGTTTGCGAGTGTGAGCGTGGCTTTGGCTTTTCCGCTTGAGGTGGGCGTGACGGTGAGGATGTGGTAGCCCATGCCATCTTCATCGAGCGCGGCGATATGAAGTGCGCCTTGTTTTTTGAGGAGAGACAGGGCGGCTTTCGCGGCGGCTTTTTCGGCTTTCGCTTTGGAGGAGAGGTAGTCGCGTGCGCCGACGATTGTGTAGGTGCCCGTCTCGTCCGAATAGGAACCCGAAAGGCCATCCGCATCAAGCGTCACGTCCCACTCAGCATCGGTGAGACCCTGGATGGAGAGCGTGCCGTTCGCAGAAAAAGTGCCGCGATAGGTGCGCTTGCGCGAGGTTGAGTTTTGGATCGTAAGCGTCACTTTGGAATCACCCGTCTTCTTATTAGCCTTGGCAAGTTTGAGTTGAAGCGTGGCCGCGAGCGTTTCATCGTCCGAGTTATAGGCGAGCGCATGGAAGGTGACGGCGCTTGCGGAGAGAAGTGTTTCGAGGTCGTCCGTGGCGCGTGGGATGGAGATGAGCGCGGTGTTTACATCGTCGTCGTCCTCATCATCGGGCACGGTATCATCTTCGTCGTCGGTGTCGGGCGCGCTGGGATTGTCTTCAAGCGGATACATGGAGAGGCTGAACCAACCGCCGCGTGCATTGCCCCCGAGGATGTCGCGCCATTCTGCTGTTACGAGCGAGGAATAGAAGCCATTGGCGCGTGTGCCAAAAGGTTGCACGGCGGTCTCGGTGCCGTTTGTATATTGGGCGCCCGAGATGGTGGGCGGTGGACATTCAAAGATAACAGCACTCAAATTATTGTTGAAGCCAAAGGCGGACTCTTCGATGTTGGTGACGGTCGCAGGAAGCGTGAGAGACGTTAAATTGGTGCAACCATAGAAGGCTTGGGAGGCGATGTTGCGCAGGCCGTTTGTGAGTGCGAGTGAGGAAAGCGAGGTGCAGAGGAGAAAGGCATCGGCAGAAATTGTTTGTACGCCGCGTGGAATGTTGATTGCGCGCAAGGATTTGCAGTCCGAAAACGCCGCGCTGTCAATCGATGTCAAATAGTCTGGCAAGGCAATCTCGGAAAGCGAATGGCAACTTGCAAAGGCTGAGGCACCAATGTTGGTGACTGCGATGGGGAACGTGACGGACTTGAGCGATGTGCAGCCGGTGAAGGCATTCTCGGGAATGCGCGTGACGCTCGGCGAGATATTGACACTCGTCACAGCACTGCCAGCAAAGACATCCGTGCCAAAACGCGTTTGGCCAGTTGTGAGTGTAACCGTTGCCAGTGCCCAGCAGCCTGCAAATGCTGAGCTTTCGACATAGCGCAAGCTCTCTGGCAATGTGACCGATGGGAGCGCGAGGCAGCCTTGAAATGCGCTTTCGCGAATGATGACCACATGATCGGAAAGTTTCAAGTCAACGAGTGATGTGCACCCTGCGAATGCGCTTTCGCCAATCGTATAGATGTTCGTCGGGATGCTGACGGAAGTAAGCGACCAACAGCCCGAAAATGCGCCAGCACCAATGATCTGTGCGCGCCGCGGAAGATTGATGGACGTGAGCGAGACGCATGCGTTGCAGAGATTGGACGGGATCATGGGGAGCTCGCGGGGCAAGCTGAGAGACGTGAGTGTCGTACAACCTTGAAACGCTGCGACCCCCACATTTGTGACAGACGAAGGAAGCGTGAGCGAGGAAAGCGCCCAGCAATTTTCAAATGCGCTCGCGCCTAGGCTTTTGAGTGACGAAGGCAAATTGATGGAGGTGAGCGTGATGCAACCTGAGAACGCGTTTTCACCAATTGAGCGAATGCCATCTGGTAGTGTGATTGTGGTCAAGTTATGACACGCGGCGAATGCAGAAGGGCCAATTGAACGCACGCAATAGATGCCAATTCGTTCGGGCACGGCAAGCGCGCCCGTTGGCTGTTCCCCCGTCGCGAGGCTCATGCACCCATAAATCGCCGCGGACTTATCTTCATCAATATCGAGCGTCCAACGATAGTCGCCTTGATCAATCACTTTCGTCTTCGCCGCGAGCGGCGCGGCCCATAACACGCCACACGCCAACAAACATGTTGCTCTTGCGAATGCATTCATCTTTATCTTCATTTTCATTTTGAATTTCCTCTTGTTGAAATCTTATTTGTCAAATGTCTCGAGGTCCACCGTTTGTGCCCCATCTAGAATTTGGAAGAGCGGGTCGCACGCGTAAAGTTGCTTACCCATGCCAGTCGTCACCTTCAAACTTTTCGAGGCCGCGTTCCATTCCAAGACGCGCTTGAAGACGAGCTGGTCATTCACCTTTCTCAGCACATATAGTGGATAGCGCCCCTTCGCCTTCTCATCAAAAATGGATAAGAAAAACTTGTTCGGATTTTTTTGCCAAGCTTCGCTCGACGGGCAATTCAACCGCCCCACAAAGCGCACCCTCCAATTCGCTCTCCGCGCCTCGGCCAGTTTGTGCGTCCTCACCGCACGATACACCTCCACAAACTTTGCCTTGCCCACTTTCCGCAAGAATTGTTCGCACGCCGTATTGCGCGCTTGAATGCGTGCATCTTCACGCGCGGTCCACGTGAGCTCATTCGGCAAGCCCTCAATCACAATCGGCTGCGCAAGTTCTTTCGCCTCCGTCATAAATGTCTCCAAGCGAATGTCCTCCGGCCAAATCTTGAGCCCATCCTTGAGCCAACTAAAATACTGTGCCATCAATTGCACGCGGCGATAAGCGGTGGCAAGTTCATCCTTGTGATTCATGACACCTTCCGCATATGTGGCGATTCGCCGCAAAAGCTCATCTTCAAACGCCGCGGCCTCCACACCTTCACGTGTTGCAAAACGAATTATCTCCTTGAGCTCTTCACACGACCAAACCGGCTCAACCTTAACAAGGTGTGTCGCATCCACCCAAAAACGTGCACGCGTTGCGCACGTTGAGCCTAGCTCATACAACTCGCCACCAACGGAATATTTGCCATTTAGCATGTTAATTGTGGGCTTGCCACGGCTCACTCCCAGCATGACACGCTCTAGTGCATCCACTTGATAAAGCGCGTGCAGGTCCACCGCAAATGGTGCGGAGGCACGAGGCAAAAGTGTATTCGTCACAAACGCACGAAACGCCGCGCTCGAGGTCCACGCCTCGGGCAAAGGTGCGCGATGCCAATCCTTCAATCCATTCTTCACAATTTCATCCGCTTCTTTCGCCGTGAAAGGCAAGGGCTTAATCTCCTTTACAAACGCCAGTGTAGCAAAACTGTCGCGGAGCTCTTCACGCAAATTGAGTAGATCCTTTACATCACGTGAGGTTTTTATGCGCGAGAGAATCGCCTGGAGCGAGGGCTGCGCGAGAGGTGGATTTGTCACGCAAGCCTTCACGATGGGCTGTTGATTCGTATTCGTGGACATGCTTCGTGCAATCTGTGGTGATGGTGGCGGCGGATTCTTTTTCATTGGCGTCGTAAACGCGGTCCAATCCAAAGACGTATATGCCACACGCAAAGCGACCAATAAGATGAGCCCTACGAGAAAACTTACGAGCATCCGTTGCCTCCGCACATCTCGCGCTTTCCGCGCCGTTTCTTCTTCGCGCGCTTTTTGTGCTTCTTCCTCTTCTGCCGCCTTTTTCCGCGTCGCTTCTTCGATCTTCCGCGCACGCTCTTCCGCCGCTTCCTTCGCGATACGCCTCAACCGTTCTTCTTCCTCGCGCGCCTTTTTTTCTGCTGCGGCCTTCCGCTCGGCGCACACCGTCATTAGCTCGTGCGCACATTCGTCCTTCGGTGGGCGTGACCACTTCATTTGCGCAAATTCTTCCTCCAATGCCCGTATTGCCTGTTCATCTTGCGCACCCTTCGCCGCTTCATACGCCCTCTCCATCTCGCCTTGCAACTCGTCCTCTGCCTGCTCTAAAACCTCGGCCCAATCTTGCGTTGAATCAAGCTCCGCGAGTCGCCCTACACTTTCCACAATCAATCGCCGCCGCCCCGTCAAAATTCCCTTGCGATACACCCTTAAGAGTGCATCCACATCAGTCAATTCATCCACCTTTTTCATCGCCTCACTCCTTGCTCTTGCACCTGCGCGTCCTTCACACTTGACCGGAGCGAAAGCTCCTCGCTATACTTAATCATTACCACGCCTAGAATAATCAGCGACACAATTAAAAGCCCAGCGGCCATAATCAATTTGAGACCCGTATCCGCTTGCGTCCAACTTTGCAAACGCGTCCGCGGCGACCTTTCGATTTGTATATTGCTGAGCGTCGGTGCAGATGGCGCAATCTTCGCCGCGGCACTTTCATTTGCACCTTCCGCATGTGGCCGCAGCTTCCCCGTCGCCATCAACAACGTGCACTTCAACTTCTCATGCTCTTTCTTGAGCGCCGCGTGTTCCTCTTCCAACGTCTTCTGCGCACGCTTCACACGCTCGTATTCGTTATCTAAAACAGCATGAGCCGCTTGCACATTCGCGAGCGTTTCTTTGAGGTCGTTATTTTCTTTTTGTATTTCATCGAGGAGCGTGGACCAATCAACACGCGCGTTCGGGAGCAACTCCTCATTCATGATACATCCCGTCTCACAATCAATCCACGCCTGCGAACTTGCCACCGCTGCGGCGAATGGATCCGCATCCCAACTGCCGCGCAACGCACACTCCACTTCACTCGGCATTGCCACCGGATACGTCGCAAATGTCACACGCCCCTTGAGCTCATCTGGCAACAAATGAATCACCTCCGCAAAAAGCCCCAACAACTTTTCGCCGCTCACATCCCATGCAGGTGACGTCTTGAAGAAAAAAGCGCGCCTATCTGTTAGCATATTCTTTTCAACTTGCCACGCCACACGTTGCGCCCATTCAGCCCCGCGTTCACCAAAGGCATCACGCCATGTTGCAAGCTCTTTCGTTCCTTCGACTTCTTGGAGCTCAAGAAGCTTGCCCTTATCTTCCTCCAAATAGCGCGGCTCGCCCGCCCACGCTTCACCAAACCAATTGCCCTTCGCGCGCAACAACTCCGCGGCACTCTTCCCCTGTGGCCATTCACCGTCCTCCAATACACAAAGCCGCGCCAGGCGATTCGTCCGCCCCGTGTAATCACACGCACACGGTCCCACACGCCCCATCACATGCACCCCATCCGCTCCTACCACATGAAACCAATTTACTGGATTTTCCTGAAAGAATTTTTCTCCTGCTACGCACACCCGATGCTGATACGCACAAAACGCCTCCAACTTCACGCGTAGCCCCTCGCTCATCCCACGCGTCATTGCCACCGTCGTGAATCCATTCGTGAGCGCCACAAGCCCACGTTCCGCTGATGTATTGACGAGTTCGTACATGCCTACCTCCTTTTACCCAATTGTTGGAATAAGTCCTTTTTTCGCGAGCAACATCACAACCGGCAGCTCCGGCCAAATCGGGTGAATATCCCGCGGTCGCACGCCCTCTTTTTTCGGATTGTGCCCGAGCGCACTCACTGGCAAAAACCAAACATTCTCACTCATCGCCTTCGCCATCGCCACCATCTCTGGCACTACCCCCATGAGAAAATCTTCCACCGCGCGCGACACCTTTTTCACGGCCGACCAATCCAGCGCCATCACACCATCCTCGCGCACACGATACAATTCCTCATCAAGCGGCAAATATTTTCTCAAAAGATCCGCCTTCGAGACCCCAAAAATAAACGGCACCTTCGCGCGTTCCTCGCCCACAACTCCTAAGTGCCGCGCCCGTCGTGCCGCCATCTCCGCCAAAATCACATCTTGCCGTTGCACCACATTCCGCGCTGTCCCCTCGCCAGCCTCCAACACCTTCATAAGCCGCACATCCGCTGATGGATCAAACATAAAATACAACATGTCCGCCGTCACCATGTTCAGCGTTACCAGGCTCGATGCCCTATCTGCACCTGCACGAAAATGTTCTCCCGCACTGTCATAAACAACAAGACATCTCGCACGCCCTGCCCCGCCCCTGCGTACCGCAAAAAAACTTGGCAGCGGCAATAAAACACTCGCTCCATTTAAATTCACTGACCGACACACCGTTGGCGATGTCAAGTCCGTCTTCTCAAGAAGTTGCAACGCATCTCCATCCGCCTGGAAGAAAAGTTTCTCCTCTGCCGCATTCAACCACCGATTCGTCTGCGGATCCAAATCCGAAAAACTCATTGTAAATTTGCGACTCAATACCTTCCGCAGCGTCCACATTGACGACGCCAAAAACACCGATTTCCCTGCGCCCGGCGCTCCCACTACCGAAAGTGCCATTTGCTCCATCGTCAATAAACTCCGCGGCACCGCCATGTGACACTGTGGACACGCCCATTCCGTGCACACGCTATGAGCTGCATCAATCGCAAGCCCAGATCGCGTAAAGTGCCGCGCCAAAAAACGCCGCGATTCATTCGGTCCCAATACTCCATCGCCCATCAGCATCGGCGACGTTGCAACCGACATCATCTCCCCTAAATCCGATACGGCTCGACAATAAGGGCACGCAAAACTTTCATCAAGTTGCGCCGGCCCTTCTTCGGCTGTCCGAATTTTTGGTATCATCGTTTTCAAGACGTCCATCGCCATAGTCTATCGTCCTTTTACTTCGAATGAGACATATTATACCATATTCGAGCCGAAAAGGGAAGCAGAATTCGCACCCAACTTCCGCGGCAGATTTCAAATCTTCCCAAACCTCTTTTCATAAAAAGTTGTTTGGTGGGTGTGGTAGGAAAAACTGCCGCGGGGGAG
>CAVIVB010000007.1:0-9241 GCA_963645785.1 bacterium | reverse complement strand
GAAAAAGGGGGTTTTCTTACCCCCGAAAAGGGGGTTTTGGGGGGGCGAAAAGGGGGTTTTTAAAGAAGAGGGGTTGGCGCGGCAGATTTTTCCGCGTAATTTAGCTGAGTTACGCGCGTAACGCGGCAAAATTTGGGGCAAATTGGAGGCCAATTATGGGGAGAATTTTCAACCACGCCTTACACGGATGGGTAAAGACAGGTTTGGAAGATTTTGAGATCTAAAGTTCATGAAGTCCCAGTCCCTTCAAATAATTGTATGTGCCGTTATAAAATTCGGGTAAACGTGTGGGATCTTCAGGAAAGCCTTCGGTATTCTTTTTGGGATTGCCCTCGGGGACGCAAATCACCATTCCTTGCCGCGCACGTGTCAATAAAACGCGATACGCATTGAGCATGTACTTCTTTGCTTCTTCGTTCCGTTCAATCGTCCACGCTGTTTTGCCATTGAATTTATAATAGTTCCAGGCGCCATCTTTATAACGAAAATCGGCGTCCCACAAAACGCACGTGTAATCAAGCTCCAATCCTTGCACCTGAATTTCTGTCGCGGCATCTTCCAAATAATTGGACGATCTCACATCATCCTTGTCTTCCAGAAACCAATGCACCGCATAGTCATCGCCTTGCGCGAGAACGTTGACCGCTTGTGGTTTGAAACGTGCCGCTACTTTTGAAACGAGGATGCCCGTTCGTGATGTGCCGCGCGCCATTTGCCGTAGCCACGCGCGCGCCTTGTTGATATCCCGTGTCAAATAAATTGGATATCCTGGACGCCCCTCGGTTTTCTTCACGACCTCCTGATAAAGCGCGGCACTTTTCTCCTCCAACGCAAGAAGAGCATGCACAAAATCGGACAACCTTTCCGCACGAAATGAACGCAAGCTCACCGCCAAATGCAACGCTTCCGAATACTTAATTTCCGCCGCTCTTGGATTTGCTTTTAGAAGGTCTTGCACTTTTCCTTCTGCATATTCTGCGGCGGTTAGTTGCGGCGAAATATGAATATCCCAATCTGGGAAACTTGTATTGATTGCTTCAATCCACTCGCTAATTCCAGCTTCGCCTGTATTGATTTCTTGTCCGCCACCAACGAGGCAAATAATCACGGCCCAGTCCTTGCGTTGATTGACCGACCAAATCAAAAAGTTAGCTTCCGACACAGGGAAGTTTTGGACCTTGAGCTTATTTCCATATGTTCCGCCGCGCTTCAAATAATCTGCGAGTCTCTTGTGCGTCCAAGCGCGTTGCGCCTCATCAAATATAACAATGTGTTCAACTTCGCCATACCCCGCTTCGCCATTCGCGATCGCCTTGTTTTCATCAATTTCAAGCCGGCCCTCAAGGACAGGATTTACAATTTTCTTGAGCATGTTGTCCCGATAACGATGGACAATCTGAATGGTCTTATCAATGCCTTTGCGTGCATCTGTAAGCTTGATGGCCTTCTTGTCGCGCATATCCCGCGCGAGAGCCTCTTTCAAAACGGCCACGAGCGGACCATTGCCCGAAAGATACACCGCTTCATTTTCGCGGTCTTTTTCCGAGCGTTGCTTTTCGTCTTTCTCCGAGCGTTGCTTTGCGGCAATATCAAGTCCCACCAAAGTTTTACCCGCGCCTGGTACGCCTGTCACGAAACAAATCGCCCTTTTCTTCTTCGCTTGACATTCCTGAATCACATCTTGCAAATATGCAATCGTTTGATCGGTTGAAACCTTATCTGCTTCGTGCCGCGTAATATCTTCGACTGTATGTTTTTCATATAACCGCCGCGCAGCCTCAATGATCGTTGGCGTTGGTGAATAGGGGCTAATCAACCACTGGTCACCCCATTCGGTTTCGTCATAGGCCTCCGCAAACTTCTCAACATACGTTTCGATTGCTTCTTGCAACTTTTCCCCATTCACAATCGCCGGCTTGAAGACATGGTCGTCAAACGCGTGGCATTCCAAATTCAACTTTGCCGCGGCACATTTTGTTGGAATCAAAATCGGCACAATCGGACGCACCAAACTGAACTTGTGGAAGTTCTTCAAATCCAAAGCATAATCAAGAGCCTGCTCCAAATCTGCCTTGAGAACATCCTTCTCGCCCACCTTGAATTCAAGACAGAAGATAATTCCCTTGAGCAACAAGACAACATCAATTCGTTTTCCGAGTCGTGGAATTTCATATTCAAAAAAGACGTAGGCATCCTCGTCCTCCCAAGTCTTCAAAGCACTTTGCAGAATTTCAATTTCACCATTCCAAGCATCGCGCTGTGTTGATTCAATTGGACCATGATATGAATTTGAAAGCTTTCCACTAATTGTAGAGGCATCCAGCTGAAGGAAATCCTTCAGCTTTGCGCCATACATGCACCGATCCATGGATGTCTTTTCCTGTATCATAAATTATTGAGGATATCTACTTTTGGGAGTTCGATCGCAGTTGCCCACGCCTGTGCGCGTTCTTTGCGTCCAGGTTTCTTTGCTTCAAAGTAGCCAGCAAATTTATTCAGCTCTGAATCGTCGTGCGTCATCAGGTTTTTACCTTCTTGCTTACTCGGCGTATATTATACCATATTTTTGGGGAGAATGCAATGGGAGGAGGAATGGGGAGGAAGGTTGAGGAGCTTTAGAAGTTCCTATGAAGCTTTTTTAAGGGTCTAGTATATTGGACTAAAATATGGTATAATATACGCCAACAGTTTGGAAGGGCTTTCTATGGCTGAGATAGATTATTTGAAGGCGATATTGAATTCGAATGTGTATGACGTTGCGGAGGTGACGCCATTGGAGAGCGCGGCGGCGTTGTCGCGGCGCTTTGGGTGTCGCATTTTGTTGAAGAGAGAAGATTTGCAATGTGTGCATTCGTTCAAGCTCAGGGGGGCGTACAATAAGATGTCGCAACTGCCGCGGAGTGAATTGGACAAAGGGGTGATTTGCGCGTCGGCTGGGAATCATGCGCAGGGTGTGGCTTTGGCGGCGAAGAAGTTGGGGTGCAAGGCGACGATTGTGATGCCGGTGACGACGCCGGAGATAAAAATTGCCGCGGTGAAGTCGTATGGTGCGAACATTGTGCTGCATGGTGATTCGTATTCGGATACGTATGAAGAGTTGGAGGCGCAGATTCGGGAGCATCATTACACGTATGTGGCGCCGTTTGATGATCCGGACGTGATTGCGGGTCAGGGGACGATTGCGAAGGAGATCTTGGAACAGGCTGGGAAGGATTTGGATGCGATCTTTGTGCCGATTGGGGGTGGCGGGCTTGCGGCGGGCGTTGCGGCGTATGTGAAGGCGGTGCGGCCGGAGGTGAAGGTGTATGGTGTGGAGCCGGTGGATTCGGATTGCATGAGGCGTTCGATTGCGGCGGGGAAGATTGTGACGCTGGAGAATCCGGGGCTGTTTGCGGATGGTGTGTGTGTGAAGACGCCGGGGAAGGAGACGTTTCGGATTTGCCGCGCGTGTTTGGATGGGATTGTCCTCGTGACGACGGCGGAGACGTGTGCGGCGATTAAGGACATATTTGAGGCGACGCGTGCGATTTGCGAACCAGCGGGGGCGTTGGGGCTGGCGGCGGCGAAGAAGGTGCTGAAGAAGGGCGAGACGGGCGCGGCAATTATTTCCGGCGCGAATATGAACTTTGACAACATACGATTTGTGTCGGAGCAGACGGAGCTTGGTGAGGGGCGCGAGGCGATATTGGATTGCACGCTGGCGGAGAAGCGCGGCAGTTTTAAGCGGTTTATTTCGAAGTTGGGGAAGCGGCGGATTACGGAGTTCAATTATCGGTTGAGCGATGCGGAGGTGGCGCATGTGTTTGTGGGGGTTGGTGTGAAGGCGCCGGGGGAAGTGGAAGGGATTGTGACGAGTTTGGAGAAGGCGGGGTATCGGACGGTCGATTTGTCGCAGGACGTGATTGCGAAGGAGCATGTGCGGTATATGGTTGGTGGGCGCGCGGCGGGTTTGCGCGATGAAGTGGTGATGACGTTTGAGTTTCCGGAGAAGCCGGGGGCGCTGATGAATTTTTTGGCGGTGCTGGCGGACAGGTGGAACATTTCGATGTTTCATTATCGGAATCATGGTGCGGACCATGGGAAGATTTTGGCGGGCTTCCAGGTGCCGAAGAATGAGCGTAAATCGTTCATGGAGGCGCTCGGGAAGATTGGATATAGTTATGAGGATGTGACGCGCGACAGGGCGTATCAAAGTTTCCTCGCGGCAAATAAATAAAGGAGAAAAGAGATGGAGATTATTACGACAGAGGCGGCGCCGGCGGCATTGGGTCCGTATTCACAGGCGATCAAGGCGAATGGATTTATTTGGTGTTCGGGGCAGATTCCGATTGATCCGAGCGTGGGGACGATTTGTGCGGAAGGGATTGAGGCGCAGGCGCGGCAGGCGATTGGGAATCTGGCGGCGGTTTTGCGTGCGGCGGGGTCGGGACTTGAAAAGGTTGTGAAGACGACGGTGTTCATTCGGCACATGGATGATTTTGCGGCGCTGAATAAGGTGTATGCGGAGATGTTTGGGACGGCGAAGCCGGCGCGGAGTTGCGTGGAAGTTTCGGCGTTGCCGAAGGGGGCGCTTGTGGAAATTGAGGCGATTGCCGCGGCAGAATAAGGAGGACGAAAAATGGCAGAAGGTTGCACACATGATTGTTCGACGTGTTCATCAAATTGTGGTGAGCGCAAGGAGCCGTTTGATTTTGCGGCGAAGATGAATGCGGGTTCGAAGATTGCGCGGGTTGTGGCGGTCGCGAGCGGCAAGGGCGGCGTTGGGAAAAGTTTTGTGACGACGATGCTGGCGGTGGAGGCGATGCGCAAGGGGCTGAAGGTTGGGATTCTGGATGCGGATATTACGGGGCCGTCCATTCCGCGTGCGTTTGGGCTGACGGGCGGGACGTATCAGGGCGAGCATGGGATGGAGCCGACGATGTCGAATGGCGGCATCAAGGTGATCTCGCTTAATATGTTGGTAGAGAATCCATCGGACCCAGTGGTGTGGAGGGGGCCTGTGATTGCGGGCGTGGTGAAACAATTTTGGACGGATGTGCATTGGGGCGAATTGGATGTGATGTTTGTGGACATGCCGCCGGGGACGGGCGATGTGCCGCTGACGGTGTATCAATCGTTGCCGGTGGATGGGATTGTTGTTGTGTCGTCGCCGCAAGAGTTGGTGGAGATGATTGTGTCGAAATCGGTGAAGATGGCGGAGATGATGAAGAAGCCGATTTTGGGGTTGGTTGAGAACATGAGCTATTTGGAATGTCCGCATTGCAAGGAGAAGATTGAGGTGTTTGGCGCGTCGCGAGCGGAGGAATTGGCGAAGAAGTTTTCGATTGAGAATGTGCTTCGGATGCCAGTGAATCCTGGGTATGCATCGTCGATAGATTCGGGCGCGGCAGAATTTATTGAGGTGCCGGGGCTGAGTGAATTCGCGGCAAAGATTGTGGAGGCGAAGTAAATTTGTTATGGAAAAGACCTCGCGCAAGATGGTGACGGTGCACTACAAGGGTAAGACCTTTCAAGTGCCGCGGGAGCTGTATCGGCGCGAGAAAATATTCCGTGCGAAGAAGGCGATCAAGAACGCGATCTTGTTCCCATTTGAATGGTTGGGGATTGGGCTTGGCTGGCTGGTCCTCACGAATCTTCCGCATCGTGCGTTGATTGGGCTGTGCGACTTTTTGTCGGCGGTGATGTACGCATTTGACAAGCGTGGGAAGAATCGGTCGCTGGAGAATTTGCGGCTTATTCGGGGTGCGGGAAAAGTGCCGCGGAAGGTGGATTTGGACAAGGCGGCGTACAAGCCGACGAGGGAAGAGCAGCTTATTATTCGGCGGGCGTATCGGAATATGGCGCGGACGATTGGGCATATCTTTTGGACGTGCCGTGCGGCGAAGAAGCGGGCGGCGAAAGTTGGGGAGATGTCGGCGAATGGGAAGAAGTTTTTGGCGGAGAATAAGCCGGCGGTGACGGTGTCGGCGCATTTGGGGTGTTGGGAGATTTTGTCGCAGTTGGCGTATTTGGAAGGGCATTCGATGTTGTCGGTCGCCAAGCGCATTGGGACGGGCGGGATGACGCGGATGTTGATGTGGGCACGCAAGTCGATTGGGCAGGAGATTGTGCCGGCGGATGGTGCGTTTCGTTCGTTGTTGGCGGGGATTAAGGCGGGGAAGTCGTTGGGGTTATTGGTGGATCAAGCGGTGAATCCGCGCGATGGAGGGCTATGGATTCGGTTTTTGGGATTGCCGCTTCCGGTGTCGGCGGCGCCTGCATTTTTTGCGGCGAAGGCGAATGCGCCGATTATTGTGGCGTGGTCGCGTCCGATTGGTGTGGGTCATTATCGGTGCGAGCTGATTGATGAGATACCGGCGGGTGAGGCGCGTGATATTTGGGGCGCGACGCAACGGTGCGCGGCGGATTTGGAGCGCGTGATACGGCGGCATCCATCGTGTTGGGTTTTGAATTATAATTTCTTTCGGTATGTGCCGAGTGCGGATGATTTGAAGACGTTGGAGGCGCGTGAAGCGAAGGCGAGAGGGGGCGCGAAGGAATGAAGATTTACGTCATTAATTTGGAGCGTAATCCGGAGCGGCTTGCATTTATCAAGGCGCAGTTGGCGGCGTTGGGGTTAGGGTTTGAACGTGTTGCGGCATGTGATGGGCGGGCGTTGACGGCGGGGGAGAGGGCGCGGCAGTTTTCGCGTGGGCGGTCGTTCATTGCGATGAAGAAGAAGATGAGCGCGGCGGAAATTGGTTGTGCGATTTCGCATACGCGGGTGTATCGGAAGATGTTGGAGGATGGGGTGGACGCGGCACTTATTTTGGAGGATGATGTTCGTTTGGAAGATGGATTTGTGAAGGCGCTTGAGCGGGTGGAGAAGTTTCTGGAGGCGGGGAAGGCACAGGCGTTTGTGTTGTCGGGTTATGGGATTGAAGGCGGGGAGAAGATGCCAGAGGAGATTCGGCGGGAGAGTTCGATTTGGTGTGCGGATGCATATTGTGTGACGAGGGGCGCGGCAGAAATTATTTTGAAGGCGAATTGGCCTGTTCGGACGGTGGCGGATAGTTTTAAGAGGTGGCGGAAGTTTTTTGGTTTGGAGTTGTATCGCGTGTTGCCGACGACGGTGAAGCAAGATGATGCGCAGTTTAAGAGCGAGAATCAAGTTTTGCCGAAGTCGAATTGGTTTGTGCGGAATTTGATGTGGGTGGTGGATTGGGTGCTCATCAAGGTTTTCCATTCATAAGGAAGGAGGAAGAAGAGATGAATTTTTCCATTGGATTATTGAGTTGGAAGGCGCATCAGACGGTTCGCAAGACGTTGGAATCGTATCGGCGGGCGGGGCTTTGGGCGACGGCGGACGAAGGGAAAATTTTCTTCAATGAGATGAGCGAGGAGGATCAAAAGCTCGCGGCAGAATTTGGGGTGGAGGCGATTGGGAGCGAGAAGAATTTGGGGATTTGGGGCGGGATGGATGCGGCGGCGAAGGCATTGAAGGGTGATGTGATTTTGCTGTTGCAGAATGATTGCCCGGTTGTGGCGAGCGCGGAAGAAACGGCCGCGACGATTCGGGAAGGGGTGGAATTGATTGAACGGGGCGCGGCGGATATGATTCGTTTGAGGCATCGGTTTAATCAAGGGGATGGGATTAGTTTTGGGAAGTTTTTTGATTATCATTTTGTGCATGAGTTGGATGAGCGCGCGGGGAGATATTTTGATCCGCAAGTGCCAGCGGATGGGTTTCATGATACGGCGCGGCGGATTTTGATGAGGATGTTGCGGCCACGGGCGAGTCGTAAAAGATTGATTTCGATTATTCATTTGGAGGCGCATCCGGAACAGGTGGCGCCGAAGTACATTCGCAAGGTGGGGCGTTTTTATTTAGTTGATTCGGCAATTATCAATTTTTCGGAACAGCCGTTGTTGATTTCGAAGAAGTTGTATTTGGAATTGTCGGATTGGTGCCGGGCGCATCCGCGGCATCGCCTGATTAATGGTGCACCGGTGATGGAACATGCGTTGAATTCACATTGGTGGAGGGCGCGGCACTTTCGGGTTGGGATTTGCGATGAGGGCGTTTTCACGCATAATCGATTTGATGATAGTTGGCGGCCGGAACATGCGGCGTTCAACGCGGCGATTTCAACGGAAGGGGGTCAGGCGAAATGAGCGTGGCGGTTTTGGTTCCGGCGTATAATGCGGAAAGATATTTGCGGCAATGCCTCGATTCGATTCGTGCGCAGACGCTTCCGGGCGTTGAAATCTTTGTGTGCGATGATGGGTCGAGCGATGCGACGCGGTACATTTTGATGGAGTATTCCTTGCGGTATGAGCACATTCATGTTTTGACGCAAGAGAACAGGGGCGTTGTCGCGACATTGAATCGGTTGTTGGATGAGCTTCCCGAAACGGTGGAATACTTTACGGTTGTGGATTCGGATGATTATATTCATCCTGAGATGGTGGAGACGTTGTTGGAGGCGTTGCATCGAACGGGGTCGGACGTGGCGGAATGTGGGATTGTGCATGTGCCGCGGGAGGCCAAGGCGCCAGAGGGTTTCCCGATAGAGCCGGCCGGGGATGAGCGCACGATTGAGGATCTTTCCATTTATTATTTGAAGCGGACGGCACCGAATACGGCGTGGATCAATAAGAATAATAAGCTTTATCGGCGTGCGGCGGTGAAGGATATTCGGTTCAGGCCAGGGCTTGCCTTTGAGGAAGATTACTTTTATGGGTGTGAAGTAAATGCCGCGATTCGGAGGAAGGTGCTGGTGCCATGCGTCTTTTATGCGTATCGGGAGAATCCAGAATCGGTGACGCATGCGTTAAATCTGCCGCGGTACTTTGCTTCGACTTCGGAGCGGGTGCGGTTGACGTTGGACGTTTTCCTTAATAAGGGGCGCATTCCGAAGGAGCTGGAGAAGGAATATCGGAAGGATTTGGCGAAGGATGCATATCGGATGTGCATTCGAAAGAACCTCAAAAAGAATAAAAGTGCCGCGGAATGCGAGGAAATTTTTGCCGCGGCGGGGAAGTTTTTTGTGGGGTTGGAGAGGGATTATGGATTTAGGCCGGTGGGGCTGAATTTGATACAAAAGGCGATTTATCGGGCTTGTTTGAAGAATCAATATCGCCTTGCGAAGGCGCTTTCATATTTGACGTGAGGGAATGGTTTTGACCACGGATCACACGGAGAAACACGGATGAATAGGACGGGATTAAAAAAGGGGTTTTTGGGGGTATGAAAAGGGGG
>CAVIVB010000006.1:5677-17153 GCA_963645785.1 bacterium | reverse complement strand
AGACGCCGCCAACAACAAACTCGTCCACAACGTCTGGGACTATCCTGATTGCCCCTCGTCCGTCTACGTCCTTGTCCAAGGTGCGGACATCTCGAAGAACACCTTCGACTACAACCTCATCAATTGCGGACGCAAAACGCCCTACATCCAAAAGTTCGAATGGAAGAAGGATTGGCAAGGCAAACTTGGCGCGGATAAAAACTCGCTCCTCGTTTCCAACATCAATTTCAAGGACCCCGAGAAAGGCGATTTCACACTCAAGAACGAAACGCCCGCAAAGGAGCTCAACATCCATCCCGTGAACGTTTCCAAGGCTGGGCTCTACGTCTCGAAGCATCGTCCGAAGCTGCCGAAGTGCCGCGAAGGTGCCGCGCAACATCCCGAATGGTTTGTTGGTCCTGACTATGGCGACCCCGAAAAAGAGAAGGCGCGCGAAAAGCGAATCAAGGCCGCCAAAGCTAAGGCTAAGAAGTCCTACTAAATCTGCCGCGGAATGAACACCATGAAAACGTCAACGGAAATACGCGATTATGCTTGGAAAACCTTGATGCGCCCACCGTGGGGCGGCCGCGTTTTTTGGGCACTTTGCTCCGTTTCGATTGTGACCTCGCTTGCGATGCAACTCATTGGCAAGGTTCTCGCGCATTACAACATGACGACGTGGCTTCAATTTGGCCAAGTCTGGCTCCAAAACTACATAGGCGAAGGCTTGTTGACGTCTGTTCCTTCACGCGTGATTGCCAATCAAATGACGCTTGCGACCGCCTTCTTCGTCTTCTTCCAGTTGCTCTTTCTTTCCATCCGCACCTTCGGCGAGCAAGCGTTTCTCTTGAAAGCCGTCCGCCGCGAGGAAGACAAATGGTTCGTTTCCGCTTTCACCGGCTTTGCGCAACCGTTCAACTGCCTCGGCCTCTACGTGCAGATTATGATTCGCCTTGCGTTTTGGTTCTTCCTCGCAATCCTCTTCCTGCCGCTTATCTTCCTTCCCATTATTGCCTGCTATCGCTACCAACTTGCCTGGCCGCTCAAGGCCGACCACCCCGATTGGTCCGCGGCAAAATGTATTCGTGAATCGTGTCGCCTCATGAAAGGCAATAAATGGAAGGCCTTTTATCTTGACTGTTCCTATTGGCGGCCCATTACGCTCGTCCTGCTTTTGCTTCTGCTCCTCGTTGTTGGCAACATCCTCGGCCTTGCAATACTTGTTACATTTTCAAGCCTTCTCTTGCTTCCTATTTCTATCATCGTCGCGTTTTACTACAAACTCGGCCAAGCGGAGTTCTATCACTCTCTCATCGAAAGCCAACCAACTGAATAGAATGGGTTCGGTCGAGTTGAAACGTGCTACGAGGGAGGGGGATTGAAAGCGCGGCAAAAATATGGTATAATATACGACTGTCAGAAAGGACTAGGTCAAAATGAAGATACTTGTGACGGGCGGAGCCGGTTTTATCGGTTCGCATACGGTTGTTGAGCTCCTGAATGCGGGGCATGAAGTCGTGATTGTGGATAACCTCTGCAATTCATCGAAGAAGTCGCTTGCACGCGTCAAAAAGATTACGGGCAAGGCGCCGACTTTTTATAAGGTTGATATTCGCGATGAAAAGAAGCTGAATCAGATTCTCGATAAGGAAGCCCCGTTTGGCGCGGCAATTCATTTTGCGGCGCTCAAGGCGGTGGGCGAATCGACGAAGATTCCTTTGAAATATTACAACAACAATCTCGGCGGGACGTTTACGCTCCTCAAGTGCCTCGGCGAGCATGGGTGCAAGAACATTGTGTTTTCGTCGTCGGCGACGGTGTATGGTCAGCCGAAGTCGGTGCCGATTCGCGAAGATTTCCCGACGCCGGGATGCACGAATCCGTATGGCTGGACGAAGCTGATGATGGAGCAGGTGTTCCGCGATGTGCAGACGGCGGACCCGGAATGGAACGTGATTTTGTTGAGGTATTTCAATCCGATCGGGGCGCACAAGAGTGGATTGATTGGTGAGGACCCAGCGGGGATTCCGAACAATTTGCTTCCGTATGTGGCGCAGGTGGCGATTGGGCGGCGGCCTGAATTGAATGTGTTTGGCAATGATTATCCGACGCCGGATGGCACGGGTGTACGCGACTACATTCACGTTGTGGATTTGGCGATTGGGCATTTGAAGGCGATTGAAAAGCTGGAGAAGGAGCCGAAGCTGGGCTTGAAGATTTACAACCTCGGAACGGGGCATGGATATAGCGTCTTGCAGATTGTGAAGGCGTTTGAGAAGGCGTCGGGGCGGAAGGTGCCCTACAAAATTGTGCCGCGGCGGCCGGGTGACATTGCGGAGTGCTGGGCGGACCCGGCGCTCGCGTTGAAGGAGCTTGGTTGGAAGGCGGAGCGCGGCATCGAGGAGATGTGCGAGGACGCGTGGCGCTGGCAGAAGAAGAATCCGTACGGCTATAACAAACCGCCGAAACAAGCGTGACCGCCGTCGAATATATATTGGATGGACTTGAGGCCGAGCTTGCGCTCGAACGTGAGCTCGGTGTTCGCGTCGTTGAATGCGACCGCAGTTTGTTGCGCCCGCCGCAGATTGTTGCGACGAGGGGGAAAACGGAGAATGCGAGGCACCCTCCATCTCCCCCCTCGACCCCCCATTGCCTCCCATCTAGCGGAAGCATTGCCGCAAGCGTCAATACTTCCGCACAGAGTGGGCAGAGTGGTCGTACGGTTGGAGTTGAAGCGCCTGTTGCGAAGAGAGTTGAGGTGGCGAAAGATGGGGCGGTGTATGACCTTGTCTTTTTGCATCATGCGCCCCTCAATGCGGCGGGGCAGGAGATGATGGAAAATACGATTCGGGCGCTAGGGTACAAGCTAGAGGATGTGCCGATTGTGGCGGAAGGAAAAGTGCCGCGGGCGAAGGTGTATGTGGTCCTTGGCGGGAAGGCGCGCGAAAAGTGGATGCCGGGGAAGTTTGTCGCGCCGGGGTCGTGGACGGATTGGAAAGAGAAGAAAGTTTATGTGACGTATTCGCCTGTGTACATTTTGAGATTCAAGACGGTGACGGATGAAGTGAAGCGGATTAAGGTGCAGATGTGGAGTGGTCTGAAGAGCATTGTAAAGAGTTTGAAGGAGGGCTTATGATTGACGAGAAGTGCCGCGTGTTGGAGCATGTTGAGATTGGCAAGGGTTATCGGGTGATGGTGTTTGGTGCGCCGCAAATGGCGGGCGTGACTGAGCCGGGGCAGTTTGTACATGTGAAGGTGCCGGGCTTGGAGATGAGTGCGCTGAGGCGGCCGTTTTCGGTGTTTGATGCGGGGGATGGGCGCGTGACGATTTTGTATAAGACGGTGGGGCGCGGGACGGCGATGTTGAACCGTGTGCAAGTGGGCGATGAGGTTTCGGTGCTCGGTCCGCTTGGGCATGGGTTTCCTGTGACGTGTGAGGGCGCGGCACTTTTGGTGGGCGGTGGATTTGGTGTGGCGCCGTTGTACTTTTTGGCGCGGCGGCTTCTCGCGAATAAAATTGCTGCGGAGAAGATTAAACTTTTTGTGGGCGGGCGGACGAAAGAAGATTTGCTTTGCCTAGAAAAATTTGCCGCGCTGGGGATTGACGTGAAGGCGGCGACGAATGATGGGAGCGCGGGCGTCAAGGGTTTGGTGACGGACCCGCTCGATGATGAACTCATTCGGCTACGGCAAGCGGGCGAGAAGTTTGAATTGTTTGCGTGTGGTCCGGATGGGATGTTGAAGGCGGTGGCGATGCGTGCGACGGGGACGGGTGCGAAGGGTTGGATTTCGATGGACCGGCACATGGTGTGCGGGGTCGGCGCGTGTTATGCGTGCATTCAAAAGACGGTGCGCGGCAATTCGCGCTGTTGCATTGAAGGGCCTGTTTTTCGGGCGGAAGATTTGATTTGGGATTGAGGCGCGAAATGATTATTGATGTTCATTCACATAATTTTCCGGTGGCGATTGCCGCGCGTGCGATTGCGCAGATGGCCAAGGGGATTGAAGGTTTGTTGTGGCCGGCGGGCGATGGAACGCTCGAGAATCAATTGGACCAGATGGAGATGGCGGGCGTGGACCGCGCGGTGATGTGTCCGATTGCGACGAAGCCGCGGCAGTTTGATGTCATCTTGCGCACGGCCCTTGCGATTCGTGCGGGCGAGATGGGCGAGAGGGCACAGCGGAAAATTATTCCATTTGCGTCGGTGCATCCAGAAGATGAGGATGTCGTCAAGCACGTTGAAAAGATTGCCGCGGAGGGGATTCGCGGGGTCAAGTTTCATCCGTACTATCAGAATTTTTCGTTGGCGGATAAGGCGTGCTGGAAGATGTTTGAGGCGGTCGCGGCGTGTGGACTGGTGGTGGAATGTCATGCGGGATTGGACCTTGGATATTTGGATCGGAATGATGCGTGTGGACCGAAGGAGATTGCGACGCTTTTGAAGAATGTGAAAGGGCTCAAATTCATCGCGGCACATTTGGGTGGATGCGCGGGGCACGCGGCACATGCGACGGATGAGCTCTTGGATTTGGGGTGTTATATTGATACGTCGGCCTTGCATCGGGATTGGCACAAGGATGAGGAAGTGCGGCTGTTGCGGGGTTGGCCAACGGAGCGAATTTTGTTCGCGACGGATTTTCCGTGGGTGAATTATTCGGAGGCGATTCGTTGGGTGAAGAGCGTACGGGACGAGAAGGATTGGGACGCGTTGTTTGCAGGGAATGCGCGGCGGTTATTGGGCGTCTAAGAAAGGAGAAAGAGATGAGCGCGATTGATACGAAAGTGAATTTGGGCGGGCTCGAGATGGCGACGCCGGTGGCCGTCGCAAGTGGCACGTTTGGATATGGGACGGAGTACGTGGGGGCGCTTGATTATTCGAAGTTGGGCGCGATTACGATCAAGGGGATTCGGATGGAGCCGTGGCCGGGGAACGCGATGCCGCGGCATGCCGAAGTCGCGGGCGGGCTTGTCAATGCGATTGGATTGCAAGGAAGCGGGATTGACCATTTTGAAGAGGTGACGGCGCCGTGGTATTTGGAAAAGGCGGGGCGCGTGCCGATGATTGTGAATATTTGGGGCGGGTCGATTGATGGATATGTGGCGGTGGCGCGGCGCGTGGCGGAATTTGCCGCGTCGGGGCGCGAGGGGAGCGAAGTTGTCCAAGCGATTGAGTGCAATGTGTCGTGTCCGAATGTGAAGGAAGGCGGCCATACGTTTGGGCAGGATCCAGCGGTGTTGGAGAAGCTTGTGAAGGCGGTGCGCTCCGCGGCAGATTTGCCCTTGATTGTGAAGTTGGCGCCGAATGTGCCGGATGTGCGGCCATATGTGAAGGCGTGCGAAAATGGCGGGGCGGATGCGCTCTCAATGATCAATACGATTCCAGCGATGGTGATTGATATTGAGAAGCGGCGGCCAGTCCTTGCGAATGTGACGGGCGGTTTGTCAGGACGCGGCATTCATCCAGCAGCAGTCAAACTTGTCTATGATGCGGCGCGGGCGACGAAACTTCCAATTCTCGCAATGGGCGGCGTGTACGAAGCGAAGGACGCGATTGAGTTCTTACTAGCTGGCGCGACAGCGGTCGCGATTGGAACGGCCACATTTACGAATCCAAACACCGCGGCAGAAGTTTACGACGGCATCATCGATTATTGCACGCGACACAACTTTGCCGCAGTGCGCGACTTGATAGGTGCGCTAAACTGAGTGCAAGCGCGCACAAAAGTGCCGCGGAAGAGTTTGTACTAGCATTTTCGGCCAAAATATGGTATAATACGCACAACCTACAGAATAGGAGAAACAAAGATGGCGCTAAATATCGTGAGCAAGATTGATGGCCGTGTGGCGGTCAAGAATGTGTTGATGTCCGTTTCGGATAAGACGGGCTTGGAGACGTTTGTGCCCGCATTGGTGGCGGCGTGTCCGGGCGTAAAGATTTATTCGACGGGCGGGACGTATGCGAAGGTAAAGGAGATTTTGGGCGAGGCGGCGGCGGGGACGCTGGTGGCGGTTTCGGATTACACGGGGCAGCCGGAGATGCAGGGCGGGCTTGTCAAGACGCTTGACTTCAAGATTTATTTGGGGTTGCTGTCGGAGACATACAACGAGGCGCATCAGGCGGATTTGAAGCGGCTTGCGGCGTGTCCGATTGATATGGTTGTTGTGAATTTGTATCCGTTCCGCGAGACGGTGGCGAAGGAAGGCGTGACGCCGGAGATGGCGCGCACGAACATTGATATTGGCGGGCCGTGCATGGTGCGGGCGTCGGCGAAGAATTATTTGCGGGTGGCGTCTGTGACGGATCCGTTGGATTATCCGGCCTTGACGAATGAACTTGCGGCGCATGGTGGGACGATTGGTTTGGACACGCGCTTCCGCTTGATGAAGAAGGCGTTCCAGCACACGGCTGAATACGATACGGCCATTGCGCGATTCTTCACGACGCGCACGTGGAAAGAGATTGAAAGTACGTATGAAACTCTTTGATGAATTCAAGCGGTTGCGCTCGACGTGCCCGGCGGACGCGGCATTTTTGTTGACGTCGGGCGATCGGTATGTGCCGATTTCGTGGCGGCAATACACGGATGACATTGCGGTCATTTCGTGGATCATTGAGAACAATGCGCCGCATGGTGTGATTGGGCTCATTGGTGAGAATTCGTACGAGTGGATGGCGGCGCACGCGGCGTGTTTGTTTTCGGGCGCGACGGTGGTGCCGATTGATGTCAACTTGAATGCGGATGAAATTGCCGCGCGGTTGAGGACGGTGTCGGCGTGCGTGTTGGTGCATTCGGCGTTGTATGCGGAGAAGGCGCGCGAGGTCGCGGCAAAGATGCCGGGGCTGGCGACGGGGTCGTTTGGTTCGCGCAAGACGGACTTCTTTTTGGACGCGGGGCGCAAGGCGATTGCGTGCGGGCTCAAGACGATTTGGGACCGCGAGAGCGTGGATACGGAGCGCACGTCAATGATTGTGTTCACGAGTGGGACGACGGCGGAACCGCGCGGGGCGGAGTTGACGATTCGCGCGATTGAGACGTTTTGCGAGGCGTGGTCGCCGATTCTGCCGATGGAGTCGGGGGATCGTTCGTTGATGCTGTTGCCGCTGTATCACATCTTTGGGATTTGCACGGTGTACGATATGCTTGTGCATGGCGTGGCGTTGGGTGTGTGCCCGGACTTCCGGCGTTTGTACGATGCGGTGGAACGTTTCCGCGTCAATTTTATTTTCCTTGTGCCGGCGTTGGCGGAGATTCTCGCGGCAAAAATTGCACAGCATGGGCGGAGCGCGGAAGAAGCGCTTGGGACGCCGATTGATTGGATTCTCACGGGTGGCGCACCGCAACCGCGGCGCACGTATGAACACTTGCAAGTCTTGGGCGTCAAGGTGCTGAAGGGCTATGGGCTGACCGAGACCGCGGCACTTTATTCTGCGGCGCCATTTGCGCTTGATCCGCATGTTGGAAGTGCGGGGCGGGCCGTTGTGCATCCGGAGGTGGAAACGCGCGTGTCCGATTCGGGCGAGTTGCTTATTCGCGGGCCGAACGTGATGAAGGGCTATTACCACATGCCGGAAAAAACTGCCGCGGTGATTGATGCGGATGGGTGGTTCCACACGGGCGATGTGGGGCGCATTGACGCGGATGGCTACGTTTGGATTACGGGGCGCGCGTCGCGTACGATTGTTCTTTCGTCGGGCAAAAAGATCGCGCCGGAAGAGCTGGAAGAAAAACTCCTTGCGCTTCCGGGCATTCTCGAAACGCTCGTGAGTGGCGATGGCGCGACGCGTACGATTCGTGCGGAAGTTTACGCGTCCATCCCTGAAGCGACGGTGCGCAAACTTGTGGATACGCTCAACTTGTCGTTGCCTGTCTACAAGCGCATTTCGGAAGTGACGGTGCGCACGGAACCATTCCCACGCACGTCATCGGGAAAGATCAAGACGCGGTGAAGGCGATTCAACTTGTCCCAGCGATGCAAGAAGGCGGCGTTGAACATTACGCCGTTCTTCTCAATCGCATCCTCACGAATGCGGGCTGGGACAATGTGACGATTTCGAAAGGCGGGCGGCTAGTCGCCGATTTGGAACGTGTTGGTGGGCGCCACATTGCGCTTGATCTCAAGTCGAAAAATCCACTGACGTACTTTGCACGCGCGGCGAAACTTCGTCGCATTTTGGCCGCGGAAAAACCGGATGTCGTTTGTGTTCATTCACGCGTCCCCGCTTGGATTTTCCTCGCGGCGAATCGCACGCTTCATTTGAAGTGGATGGCCTATGCGCATGGCGCCAATTCAATTTCGCGCTATTCGCAAGTGATGACACGCGGCGCGCTCACGATGTGTCCATCGAGCTTTATTGCGAACTATTTGAAGGACGCGTATTCGATTTCAGACGCGCAACTTCGCATTGTGCCACACGCCGTTGATGCCGCGCGGTTTGATCCAACCAAACTTGATCAAGATTTCATTTCAGCAAAGCGCCGCGAATGGAAAACGGACGGAAAGTTCATCATTCTTTCGGTTGGGCGCATCACGCGGTTGAAAGGATTTGATACGCTCATGCGTGCGCTTGCGTGTGCGAATATGCCGGATGCGAAACTCATCATCGTCGGTGGTACGACGCCCGACAAGGAGGCATATCTTGCTGAACTTCGTGCGCTTGCCAAGTCGCTCAACCTTTCTGATGCTGTTGTGTTTGCGGGTGCGCAAGAGAAGATAGCCGAATGTCTTTCAATGGCGGACGTTGTTGTTTCGGGCAACACGACGAAGCCTGAATCATTTGGACTTTCCATGGCCGAAGCGCTGACGATGGATAAGCCTGTTATTGCCAAGGCGTTCGGCGGCGCCGTTGATATTGTACGCGATGGGAAGGATGGTATTTTGATTTCGGGCGATTCGACATCGAACGATTCCGCGGCAGATTTTGCGCAGGCGTTCAAAGAAATTCGCCGCGCTCATTTTGAGGGCATTCGCACCGCGGCACTTTCTCGCTTCAATTTGGACTTGATGGCGCAACGCACGCTCGCCGTTTATAACGAACTCCTTCACATATGAAAAAACTCCTTACATTTTTGAAGTCCCAAGCGTTTGGTTTCGCCATTCTTGCGTCCGCGGCAGTTTCTTTTGCGTTTCCATCTTACTTCGATACGTGGTGCGGCGTCAAGCTCACGAAATGCGTCGTCCCCGCGATTCAGCTCATCATGTTTGGCATGGGCACGACCTTGACGCTTGGCGATTTTGTTGGCATTATTCGCCGTCCGTGGGCCGTTGCGATTGGTGTCTTTCTTCAATTTCTTGTCATGCCTTTGACGGGATTCTTCCTTGCCAAAGCCTTTGGATTTGATGGCGAATTGGCCGCAGGTTGCGTGTTGATTGGTTCGGTCGCGGGCGGCACAGCTTCGAACGTCATTGCCTATCTCGCCCACGCAAACGTCGCGCTTTCCGTGACGATGACGTGTTGTTCCACTTTGCTTTCGCCGCTCGCCACGCCTCTCTTGATGAAAGCCCTTGCAGGTCGCTTCATTGCCATTGACGCGCTAGCCATGATGCTCGGCGTCCTTCAAGTTGTGCTCGTTCCAATTCTCGCAGGCGGCCTTGTTCGTATGCTTTTCCATCGTCAAATGGATGCACATAAAAAGGCTTGCGACCGCACGCTTTCCTTCGTCTCAATGGCTGGCATTTGCTTTACGCTTCTTGCCTTGACCGCTGGCAGCCGCGACACATTTCGCACGGCGGGTTGCCTGATCATTTTTGCCGCGGTCCTACATAACACGATTGGCTACGTCATGGGCTACTACTTGACGCGCCTCGCTGCGAAGCGTCTCCACCTTGATGAATGTGACGCCCGCACAGTCGCAATCGAAGTCGGCATGCAAAATGGCGGCATGGCGGGCGCGCTTGCCATCAGCGTTCTCAATTCTGCCGCGGCCGCGCTCCCAGCCAACATCTTTTCCATTTGGATGAACTTTTCGGGTTCCGTTCTTGCGAACTTCTGGGCGCGCCGCCCACCCAAATCCAACACCCTTTCATCAACCAACTAAGAGGTCACCATCATGCCTAACACACCTAAGAAAGTTTTTGTCAGCGGCTGTTATGATATGCTTCATTCGGGGCACGTCGCATTCTTTGCTGAAGCCGCAAAATTGGGCGACCTCTATGTGGGGCTCGGCAGCGACCGCAACATCTTCCAACTCAAAGGCCGCAAGACCATCAACTCCGATGCCGAGCGCCTTTACATGGTCAAGGCCATCCGCTACGTGAAGGACGCGTGGATCAATTCTGGCATGGGCCTCCTCGATTTTGTCGCGGAAGTGGACGCGCTCAAGCCTGACATCTTCTATGTCAACTCCGATGGCTTCACGCCTGACAAAGAAAAATTCTGCCGCGAACGTGGCATCCAATTGATTGTCGCCGAGCGCGTTCCATCGCCGGGCCTCCCCACACGTTCCACCACCGCCATCCGCAGCGAATGCCGCATTCCATTCCGCGTCGAACTTTGCGGCGGCTGGCTCGACCAACCTTTTGTCAACGCCCTCGCCGCGGGCAGCGTCCTCACCATTTCAATCTACCCTGACTACGCCTTCAATGAGCGCAGCGGCATGGCCACCTCAAGCCGCAACAAAGCCATCGAACTTTGGCAAACCGAGCTCCCGCACGGCAATCCCGAAAAGTACGCGCGCATCCTCTTTGGCGTTGAAAATCCGCCCGGCACGGATCACATCTCGGGCTCGCAAGACCAGCTCGGCATCCTCATGCCAGGCCTCAACAAACTCAACTATTCAAACGGCTATTGGCCAACATCCATTGATACAATCACGGACGACGCCACGTTGCGTTTTATCGAATCGCACCTCTACCTCATGCAACTGCGCGAACGCGAGGCAAGCTACGACGTCTTCAAAGATCGCAACGTCAATGCCGCGAGCGCGGCGAGATTGGCGGCGGCCTCGGAAGCGGCCTGGCGCGCGATTCAAGCCCACGATGTGGAAGCTTGGGGCCAAGCCACGCGCGAGTGTTTCAACGCTCAACTCGAGATGTTCCCACACACTGCGACAAGCGAAGTTTTCGAAACAATCCAACGCTACGAAAAGGACGTCTACGGTTGGAAATTGACGGGCGCGGGCGGCGGCGGCTACTTGCTTCTCATTGCCGACCACCCCATTCCTGGCGCAATTCAAATTCACATCCGTGCCTAAGTATGGCTGATTTTGTCAACTCAAATGGTTGCGCTTTGAAATAAGAGAAGACAAGGGGAGGGGGCGGGGCGCGGCAGTTTGGCTCAAACAACGAATGAACATACTTATCTCGCACATCTGGCGCACTTAATTTCGCGCAGTTTTTGAAAAGTTTCGCGCAAAGTCGAGTCGAGTTTGCGCGTATTTTTGGAAAGTTTCGCGCGTAGTTGAGGGGGGCGAAAATGGGAGGGGAAAAAGGAGGATTTGAAAACTCGCGCGAGAAGGGGTCTAGAATCGATTTCTTTGTTAGGGGGTCAAGTTA
>CAVIVB010000006.1:0-5667 GCA_963645785.1 bacterium | reverse complement strand
GCGATACACTTCTTGCGAGCCTTGACGCATTGCATGCGGCGATGGGCTTTTTGAAGGATGAAGGCTATTTCGAGGAATGGGGTGTAGAATGAGCGAATTGACTACGATTGAGCTTTGCCACAAGATTCGAGAGCTTGCCGCGCATGCGAAACTATGCCGCGATATTTTCGACATTGCGGAAAAGCATAATGAGGGCGTCTGCGTTCTTTTGGCTGATGCGGTTGATTGTATGAATGCGTATGATGAGCTATGCAACGCACAAGACGAATTAACCGCGCGTCTAGCTGGGAAAGCGAAAGGGGGTGCGGAATGAGAGGCGCGACGATGAATTCGGTGCTGTGCATGATTAAGCAATGTGAGCGGGACGTGGAACAAGTTCAGCGTCGCCTTTCTGAGATGAAAGGAAAGGTTGTCGCGATGAATGAAGTTGGCACGGTTTCTGCTTCGCGTAACGCGCGTAACGCGCAGAACGCGCGTGAGGCGGGCGCGCGCGTCCTTAGTAATCTTAATAGTATTAATATTAAAGGGAGAGAGGCACCTACGGTGCCAATTTCGCCTGACGGCGACTCTCTCTCTCCATTTTTGACGTTCGGTTTTGTTTTACGCAACAAGCCATCGAGCGTACCTGAAAATTATGCGCTGTGGTGGACGAAGTACATGAAGGACCGTGAGTACATGCTGACGGATGGCAAACTGCTTACGCGGCAGAATTGGCGGAAGAATTTGCTTGCATTCTACAAGCGCGGATATCGTGATGAAATGAGCGATTGTCAAGAATGGTATCGGAAGTGGCAAGAGTACTTCAAGCGACAGGAAGAAATTGCCGCGGAAGTGATAATTATTGGGCGGGGCATTGTTTGCGGTGAGTACCCCGGCGGACGATGGAGCGTAGACCTCATGACTTGTTGCAAATCGCAGGGCGAGAAACATGCAATTGGGGGGTTGACAGGGGGGTGTGAAATATGGTATAATGTGTGTGATTTGAAACCAGATAGAAGAGAGATTAGACCTATGAAGAGAACTGGATTTATCTTGTTCTTCGTGCTTGCGTTTGCGATGGCGGCGCAAGGTGCGAAGGTTAATATGAACGCGGCAAAGGTTGCCGCGGCGAACTGGGCGTACCTTCAAGGGAAGGCGTCAAGTGGCGGAAATAAAGGGTTTTGTGCATCTTATGGGTCGAGTGTGACGAATATATTTGAGACGGAAGTGGCGTCGAATATTTCGTACTACGTGGCGAATTTGGCTGGTGGAGGGACGGTGATTTTGTCTGGGGATACGGAGATTGAGCCGGTGATAGGTTTTTCGTCTGGGGTGGTGACGAATGTGAGCGCGGGGGGTTGCAATGCGTTGAAAGTGTTGTTGGAGCGTGACATGCTTTTGCGGGCGCATCAGAAGGAGGTTGCGGAAAAGAGTGCCGCGGCGGCGGCGAGTGGGGCAGGAAGTGCCGCGGAAAGTGTTTCGGGCGGCGATGGGACGATTTCGCGTGCGGTGGCGGCGAGTGGGGCCGGAAGTGCCGCGGGTGTGACGGTTGTGAATGAGCGTGCGGCGGCGAAGTGGGCGGCCTTGGGTGTGACGGTGCAGGCTGTGAGCGCGGCGGATTCTGGTGTGGGTTCGGTTGCGGCGGCTGGAGAGAAGGGTGTTTTTGTGACGGCGAGGGCGCTTGGAGAGGTGACGGCGAATGGGGATGAGAATGGGGTGGCGAATTCGGTGGAGGTTGTGAATGATGTGCGGGTGGAGCCGCTTGTGACGACGAAGTGGGACCAGGGGAAGGATGTGTACAATTATTATGTGAGGCGTCAGTTTGATCCGGATGGTTTGTGGGATATGGATCAATGGGTGTGTGGATGTGGTGCGACGGCGATGGCGCAGGTGATGAAGGTATTTGAGTGGCCGAAGGTTGAGACGGCGGCGCAGATGGATCAGACGGAGTTTACGTGCAGGGTGGTGACGAATGGTGTGGTGGATGATGTGACGAGTAAGGTGATGAGCGAGGTGGCGTTGACGTTGGAGAAAGGGGCGTATGAGTGGGAAAATATGGCGAATGAGGCGGATGCGAATTCGAGTGAGAGTGTGAAGATGGCGATTGGGAAGTTGACGTACAACGCGGCGGTTGCGCTGAATTCGACATTTTATCCGGATGATGGGGCGACGTCGGCGAATTCGGCCGGACAGAGCCGTGCGTTGACGGAGAGTTTTGGGTATGCACAGGCGTGGTGTTATGGGGTTTGGGAGGATAGTGAGTTAGCGGGGGGTGCTGGGTTGCATGATGCGGCGTTGCGGGAGAGGGTTTTGTATACGAACTTGGATGCGGGGCGGCCGGTGCTGTTGAGTATTTACACGAAGGGTGGGGAAGGGCATGCGATTGTGGCGGATGGCTATGGGTTTGAGGGGGATGATGTTGCGTATGTGCATTTGAATATGGGTTGGAGTGGGCTTCATGATTTGTGGTACAACATACCGGAGGTGGATGTTGGAGTGTATGATTTTGTGTATTTGGCTGCGGCGGTGTTCAATATTTCGGCAGAGGAGAAAGGCGAATTTGTGTCCGGGCGTGTGAGGGATGAGAATGGGAGCGTTGTGGGTGGCGCGGCAGTTAAGATTGAGGCGTATACGGAGGATTGGAAGAAGGTGGCGGAAACGACGACGGGGAATGGGGCGGAGATTTATGCGCTCATGGTGCCGAAGGGCGGGGTGTATCGGCTTTACATGTATCAGGAGAATGGGTCGATTGTGGCGGAGCAAGAGGTTGTGGTGACGAACACGGTGCAGAGCAAGTCGGTGGGGTATATTAGTGAGAGCGAGAAGGTTGGGAATGCGTGGTTGGGTGCGAATTATGTGACGCTGCAGGAGGGGACGGTGAAGGTTGCGGATGGGAAGGTGTTTACGGATTTGAGTTCGGCGCTTGGCTATGCGGATGTGCAGGGGCTTGGGAAAGTTGAGATTTTGGGCGCGGCAGAATTGACGCGGAATGTGACGTTGACGAAGGATATGAAGATTTGTGTGGCAGATGGTGTGGACGCGGCGAAGTGTGTGGTGACGCGGACGGAAGGGGCGACGATTAAGGTGGCGAGCGGGGTGACGTTGACGGTGAGCGATTTTGTGGTGGCATCGGACGCGACGGGGGATGCGGTGATTGAAGTTGAGGATGGGGGGACGCTGAATGTGCAAGGCGGGGCGATTGGGATTGGACGTGTTGTGGTGGGTGAGGGCGCGACGTTTATGACGACGTGGACGGGGACGGATTGGAATTTTGTGGAAGGTGGGATTGTGCTAGATATGGAAGGCACGAACAATGTCGATGGGGCGACGGTTTCGAATTGGACGATAGTTGAGAATGGGCTTACGGCGGAAGAGGCGACGGAGAAGGTGACGTCGAAGATTGTGAACTACAAGAATCGGCGGCTAGGGGGCGAGGTGAAAGAAGATGGGACGGTTGCGTGGCGGAAGGATATTGCGCTGAGCATTAATGCGATGGCGTACATGGTGTTTGAAGGGGCGACGGAGACGAATTATTACGCGACGGTGGATGAGCTTGTTGGGGAGGTGACGAACAATGCGACGATTTATATGAAGAAGGATTGCGCGGCAGATTTTTATACGTTGCCGATGGTGATTACGAATGAGGTGACGCTTTGTTCGGACATGGAAGATGGGAATGTGAAGGAGATTCACCCGGGGGCGAATGCGTGTATTACGATTAAGGAAGGCGGGTCGCTGACGATTACGAATGTGACGTTTACGGGGTATAAGGGGCCGCGGCTGTTTTCGGTTGAGGGCGGCGAGATGATTTTGGAGAAGGGCGCGACGCTGGAGAATTTGGTGTGCGAGGACCCGATTGATCGCTATGGCGTGACGTGCGTGAAGAGTGGTGCGTTGACGATGAAGAATGGGGCGATGATTCGGGAGTGCAGGGCGTGTCCGAGTGGTACGACATCGCTTGGCGTGTATGGTGGCGGTGTTGCGGTGGTCGGTGGTACGCTCAATTTGATGGGTGGTACGATTCGTGGGTGCACGGCGCGGAAGGCGGCGTATGGGCATGATGTGTATCGTACGTCCGCGGCAAAGATTGTGGCGTCTGGGAGGGTGAGAGTAGACAACATGTATTTGGATGGGCTTGTGAAGAATCCGATTCAGGTGGTGGGTGAAGTGAAGGGGAATGGGATTGGGATTTGGGGGTCGACGGCATCGTGCAAGGCTGGGACGGTGTTTGCGGTTGTAGATGCGGAGTTGACGGAGAGTCAGTTGAAGGGGATGGCTGGGAAGTTTAGTTGCAAGTCGGTGCGTTCGCTGTATGCGGTTGTGAAGGAAGCGGAAGGCGTGACGAATTTGGTGTGGGCGGAGACGGAAATTGATAATTCGGTGAAGCCTGAGTATGCGGTGGCGGAGGTTGTGTATGAGGCTTGCGAGGCGTATCCAGAAGGGACGAACTTGTATTATCGGACGGTGGATGAGGCGCTGACGAATTTGCATGCGAATGCGACGGTGATTGTGTTGAGGGATACGGACCTTTCGCAGCAGTCGACGCTCAAGTATGATGTGATGTTGACGTCGACGAACAAGGCGAAGGCGGCTGTGAGTGTGAAGCGTACGGCGGGGGATGCGCGGATTGAGGTGCCGGCGGGTGTGAGTTTGGTGGTGTCGAATTTGACATTCCATGGCGGTGGGGTCATTCTTGCGAATGATTATCCTGATGTGGACAAGGGTAATCCTTATGCTGTGTTGGGGACGGCGCCACTTTTCTATGTGGATGGCGGCGCATTGACATTGCAGGATCATACGACGATTAGTAATGTGGTGGGGATGGCCAATCGGAGTGCGGGTGCGGTGCTGGTGAGCGAGAAGGGCGTTTTGACGATGGAATCGGGTGTGATATTGCGTAACTGTTGCAATGCGTACAAGGGGCAGAAGGCACTTGATGATTCTGAAGGCGCGGCAGTTTATGTGGAGAATGGCACGGCGTATTTGCGCGGCGGGACGATTGTGCAAAACTGGGCGTGGAAGGCCTCGGGTATTGGCATTTCAAGTTCAAATGCAGTGGCGTATGTGTCGGGCGATTTTACGGTGAAGGAGAATTCGAATCAGACGGATCCGTATTATTCTGTGCGCACATACCAGCTGATGGGCGATGATACAGTTTATACGAATTTGTATGTGCGCGGATATTATTATGCGCTTGGGTCGAAGGTGACGACGAACTATTGCAATATGGGGCTTTTGGGTTCGGCGCAACTTTATCTTGATGCGGAGCTGACGGGGACGGTCGGGATTACGCCATATGATGTGGCGCAGTCGAATGTGTTTGGTAAGGTGAAGGATTGGGCGGATTGGGATTTTGCGACGTTGACGAATAGCGCGGCACATTTCAAGAATGATGTGACTTATGCGCCAGGTGTGGTGATGACGAATGAGAATGAGACGACGGCATTGCTGGTGTGGTCGACGGTGCTTGCGAATACGAATTTGACGGATTCGATTACGGTGACGAATGAGACGGGCGAAGCGGTCACGTATTACCCGCTCGCGATTCCAGAGGAGGCGTATAACTTGCCCGTGCCGACGCCCGAGCCTGAACCGGAGCCTGAACCTGAACCGAGCACGGTTGAAGTGGAATGCCAGGCGTTCAAGTTTACGGCGATTGAAGAGACTGAGGGTGGTGGCTGGACGTTG
>CAVIVB010000005.1:0-17446 GCA_963645785.1 bacterium | reverse complement strand
CATGGGCGGCGAGCGGGTGTTCGCTGATGGGTTCAGGCGTTGGTTTCACGGCGCACTAAAAGTGAAAGGGTGGGTGGGTCGGATTTTGTGGCGGATTTTGGAGAAAGGGGGCTAGAAAGTGCCGCGGAAATATGGTATAATATGTGTCTATGCGCTGGAAAGGATTATTCCTTATTTTGGGAATGTGTATGAGTTCTGCCGCTCTTGCGGCAGGGCGGGCGGAGGTGTCGATTCGTTTGGCAGGGGAGAAGTATTCGGTTTCGATTCCGAAGTATGCGGATATGAGCGGCGTGACGTGGTCGGGAACAGGGACGACCTTTTATGTGGTGCGCGATGGGGGGTCGGTTGTTTCGAATGGGTGCTATGTGCATTCGATGAAGGTGAAGTTGGATGAGAAAGGGGATTGTGTGAAGCGTCCAAAGATGGGGAAGGGCATTCTTTTGGATGGTGCGCAAGATGCGGAAGGGATTGCGCGAGATCCGTTGTGTGGGACGATTTGGGTATCGGATGAGGCGGATGCGTCCATTCGTGAATATGAGCTTGGGAGCGGGAAGCGGACGGGGCGCGCGGTGGAAGTGCCGCGGATGATGAAGGATGAGATGCGCGGGAATTTATCGTTGGAGTCGCTATCGATTTCGCCGGATGGGAAGGTGATGTGGACGGCGAATGAGGAGGCGTTGAAGGTGGATGGCGCGGAGGCGATGGTGGGGCGCGGGACGATGGTAAGGCTTGTGAAGTTTGTGCGTGCGGATGGGTTGAGCGATTGGAAGGTTGATGGGATGTGGGCGTATTTGTGCGAGGCGGTGGGGGAGAATCATCCGGTTCGGAGTGGGGTCGCGGATATGTGTGCTTTGCCGGATGGGACGGTGCTTATTTTGGAGAGGGAATGTTCGTATGGGACGCTCGGGGTGGCGCGGATTTATCGGCCGAATTTTGATTTGGCGACGGATATACGCGAGGTGGGGAGTTTGACGAATGCGGAGTATGTGGCGGTGCGCAAGGGCGCGCCACTTCTTGAATTGCGGGATGGTGAGCAGTTTGGTGGGGGTGTGATGCGCGCGAATGTGGCCTGTTATGAGGGGCTTTGTTTGGGTCCGCAGAATCAAGATGGGTCTTACAATTTGATGATGGTATCGGATGGTGGGGCGCATGAGGAGAAGCAGGTTTTGTTTATGTCGGCGAGCGTACAGACGATGGCGTATGTGCGGGCGCTTACGTTGCGTGGGTTTGAGGATAATCCGAATGCGGCCTTGCAAGAAGAGTGGGAAGAGGGCATTTTGGAGCTTTTACGACAATGAAAAATTGCCGCGCACAAACGGTCTAAAATATGGTATAATATAGGGCAATGGTACGGACAGTCTATTTTGATAACAATGCGACCACGCGTGTGGCGCCGGAAGTTCGGGATGCAATGCTCCCGTTCTTCTGTGAATTGTATGGTAATCCGAGCTCGATGCATGCCTTTGGCGGGCAGGTTGCAAGCCACCTCACCAAGGCGCGCGAAGAGGTCGCGGCGTTTTTGAATTGCGAGCCAGATGAAGTTATTTTCACCTCGTGTGCGACGGAAAGTGACAACACGGCGATTCGTGGCGCGGCAGAATTCTTTGGGCGCGAGACGAAGGTCATCACGACTGCGGTTGAGCATCCCGCCGTGTTGCAATCGTGCCGCCGCTTGAAGGCGATGGGCTACGATGAGGTTGAGCTGCCTGTCAATACGGTTGGGCAAATCAATCTTGACCAATTGCGCGATGAATTGAAGGGCACGAAGCATGCGCTCGTTTCTGTGATGTGGGCGAACAACGAGACGGGAACGATTTTTCCGATTGAGAAGGTTGCGGAAATCTGCCGCGAATTTGGCGCGACGCTTCATACGGACGCGGTGCAAGTTGCGGGCAAGATTCCGGTTGACGTCAAGAAGGTGCCGGTTGATTTTCTCGCGATGAGCGGGCATAAGTTCCATGCACCGAAGGGAATTGGTATTTTGTATGTTCGGCGCGGCGCGAAGTTCAAACCGTTCATGTTAGGCGGGCATCAAGAAAGCGCACGTCGCGCGGGGACGGAGAATGTGCCGTACATTATTGGGCTTGCCAAGGCGTGCGAACTGGCGCGTAAGGGCATGGCGACGGAAGCGGTGCAATTGACGGCGATGCGCGATAAGCTTGAGCGCGGCATTGTGGCCACGTGCCCGAATGTGCTCGTGAATGGCGATCAGGCGCATCGTTTGCCGAATACGCTCAACATCAGTTTTGAGTATATTGAGGGCGAGGCGATTGCGTATCACTTGTCGGACGAAGGGATTTGCATTTCGACGGGGTCGGCGTGCGCGTCGGGGTCGCTTGATCCGAGTCATGTTATTCGCGCGATGGGCGTTCCGTTTGTGGCGGTGCATGGTTCGGTGCGGTTTTCGCTTTCGCGTTATAACACGATGGATGAAGTCGATTATGTGTTGGAGCATTTGCCGCCCGTCATCAAAAACTTGCGCGCGCTCTCCCCATTCGGACCCGATATGGACCCCACCACCTACCAATAAGAAAGGCTTGATATAAATGAAATATCTCATCACTGTTTTGATTTTGTCCGCGGCACTTTTGGGTTGCCGCCGCGAAGACATCCGTTCTTTTACGGTCTTGATCCCGGGCCTCACCGAACAAAATAAGACGACCGTCACCGCGGCACTTTCCAAGTACAACGGTATCGACAAAACGTCATATCAATGGGACATGAATGCGAAGACGCTCACGTTGAAATATGACTCAATGCAAATTGCACAGACGAACATTCGCATGGCGATTGCAGATAAAGGCATCGAAGTTTTCTTTCCATCGAACACGACGGGACGCGCCGGCTATTAACCTTCTGCGAAAAGCTCTTGTCGCGCATGGGCAAGTGCATTCGTCGTTCGGCAAATCGAATCGATGAATTCTTGAAATGCGCCCGTCCCGACTCGAATACGCAGAAGAATGGTGAGGCGTGCACAAAGAACGGCCGCCCAAGCGAGGAACCTCAGGCGGAGTGCTACTTTCATGTAATGTGGAAGTGAAAGATTCAAAACACGCTTTTCAAAATCAAACCAAATTGAAAATTCTTGCCGCGTCAAATTAAGCCAAAGCACATCCATGTAAGCGCGGCACTTTTCCCAAGGCCAACACCGGCACCCGCCATAATGAATCGCCTTGATGTGCCCCTGAAAGACGTGGCATTCATGTGGAAAAAATCCCCAGCCATTAGGCAAGAGAGCCGTCCGCCCCATGCAAACTTGATTGAGTGTGGTCTGATCAAGGGCCGGCGCATCGGGATAGCGCGCAACAAAATCAAAGCACTTTTCAATAAGCCCCTCCGCACGAAACGCCGCAAGATTCATCGCGACAAGCCCCGCACACAAATAGGTCGAGGCATCAAATGGAAGTCCATTTTGATGGAGCCATTCAGCATCCATCTTCTTTTCACCAAATACATCGCAATGCCCTGCAAGAACAACACGCTCATCTTGAAGCGGCTCTAGCATTTCAATAGGATTAGAAATGAACAGCATATCACAATCCGAATAAACACATTTGTCCACATCCGCAAGAATCATTGGTATCAAAAGCCGCGCCCACGTTGCCTTCGACCCATTCGGCCCGCGGCGAAACTCTTCAAAACGCTTCATGTCAATTGTATGCCGCACGACCTCAACGGATAGCCGCCCTTGCTGCGCCAAACGTTGAATCTCTGCGACATATTTATCCCACGTCACATCCTCAATCCCACAATCGAGCACATGAACAATAAGCCCCCCCCCCCCACGTGAGGCCCACACGGCACTTCAAGACGCAACCATGAGTTGCCTCTTGAATCCCTCATCCGCCGCAAACACAATATGCATATCTCATCTTCTCCCTTCGATTTTTTTGAGTGCTGGGCAAACTTCAGATGAATCGGCATTCGTCCATTCGTAAGGAAACGTGCGGCATTTATCGGGCTTCACCGAATGAATTCGGCAGCGATTATTTTCGTCGAGCCAAACGCACGAGGCATCCGCGCGGCTTCGTAAAATAAGCCCTTTACGCAAGCTCCGTTTCATTTTCAATAAACGCGATCTCCGTCATGCCAAGGTACGCAGCGATGCGCGCAATCTCACCCGCCGAAACACGAACAATTCCATCTCGAATTCGGCAACACGCCCCGCAGCCTTGGCACACAAAATCCATCTTACATCAACTTGTACGCCGCCCACGCGGCGAGCGTCTTCCCGTCAAAGATTGTGCCCTTGCGAATTCCATCTTCAACTTCGGCTTCCGAAAGAATAACGGGATAAACATTCTCATCCGCATCTTGATCTTGCGCATGTTGCGCGGCAGAAAGTTCTGCATAATAAAGATGAATGCGCTCTTCGCAATAGCCGGGCGTGCAAATAATCGTTGTCAAAAATTTGATGTTCGTCACATCATAACCTGTCTCCTCCGCCGTCTCACGCTTTGCCCCCTCAATTGGCTCTTCACCCGCTTCAAGCCCGCCCGCAATCACCTCAATAAGTGCCTCTTCCGCCGCCTTGCGATATTGCTTCACAAAAACAAACTTCCCATCTGGGCGCTTCGCCAAAATCGCAACC
The DNA here is from genome assembly GCA_963645785.1 of bacterium. Lineage (GTDB taxonomy): Bacteria > Verrucomicrobiota > Kiritimatiellia > RFP12 > UBA1067 > UBA1067. Next base: position 12,855 of record CAVIVB010000005.1, on the reverse strand, counting down.
GCCGCCCCATGCCGAATGACCTCGCGTTTCGCCTTGCGTCCATCCGGCAATTCAATATCGAGAAGATCCACGCTAATAATCTTTCCCGTATATTTCCGCTCGCACGCGATCGTCTTCTCCGTCAAATCAGGTATCACTCTTTTACTCCTTTCCGTTAACTAACCGCTTGAAAAGTGCCGCGTCCCTTCGAGGGTTGCGCTTATCTTTTAGGATACACCGTCAGCTTATCAACCTTCGGCGCAAAAACAAGCCGAATATATCCACCCCTCTGCTCGCCCCCAACAACTTGCCCCTTGCGACCAACTTGCATAATCGAACGCACATCCTTGCTATGGTCCCCAATCCGCCGAATATGACACGCGTTCTTATCCGAGCATACACGAATCGGGTCCACTTCTTTCTCGGCATACTTGAAAATGTCGCGGTCGCATTCCGCCAAGTTCCACGGCACGCGCGTCCCATCTTTCTTGAGCGGCATCGCCACCGTATCGACCATCTCTTCCATATCGCGCGACATGTTGTAAATCCCCCACGCATTCGGCTTCTTCTTCAAAACCCCCACAACATCCGCATCTGGAATCGCCAACTTCCAATTCGGATTCCCACGCTTCTTCCAATACTCCTTCAATTCCTTCTCCGTAATCCCATCCATAAAATCGTCCGTCCCCGCAAAATACGCCCGCGTCCATTCCGCCTCTGTCGGCAAACGAAACTCATATCCCTTGTACCCCTTCAACTCGCGGCACTTCGCCGCAATCGCATTCAACTTGAAAATGATCTCCTCAACCTCACTATCGTGAAGCCCCTCAATCGCCTGACCATCCCCATAGAACTTTTCTTCCTCCGTCCGAATCTTCTCCATCCGATTCTTCCAAACCTTCCGATTCACCGCCTTCACCATCCCATACGTCAGCCGCCCCTTGAAAATAAGGTACGGATACGTCAATGTCACATCATGCTCGCGCCGATAAAACTCCGTCCGCCCCTTATACATCTTGAACGACCCCGGCTCGCAAACCGCCAATTCCAAAAAGACCTTCCCCGTCGAATCAAGCGCAATCTTAATCGTATCGCCACCCTTCCCCTTCACCGCAACCCCCGCGGCACTTTTCCCAATCTCCATACTCTCCGCCTGCTCGACGGCCACACGATCCGCATCTTCAATCCGCCCACCAATGCGCACCTTTACCAAATTCGAAACCTTCTCATCCACCATCGCCGTCCGATACCACGTCGCCGCATGCACCTGACACGCCGCCGTCACCTTCTTGGAAAACTCCTTCCCCTCAACCTTCCACCACGCGTCCCCAATCGCCACCGCATCATTCCCCTTCGCCTCAGGCTTGGCCACCTCCAACTTCGCCGCCTCGCCCAATAACCCCTTCACTTGCGCCAAATGCTCCAACGCCTTCCCCCACTCGCCCCGCACCACATACTCAATCCCCAACTGCTCACGCGCCTTCATATTCTTCGGCGACTTCGCAACCGCCGCCTCCAATTCCTTCAAATGATTCTCCGCGGCAGTTTTCTCCTTGCTCAAACGCGCCGCCTCCTTCACCATCGCCTCATACGCCTTATACTCGCCCACACCCTTCAACACACGCTTTTCCTTGAACGAAAGTTTCTTCTCCGCATAATCATCCAGCACCCCAACCGACGCAGGATCATCCTCCTTCAAACACGCCTCCAAAATCCCCATCGCCTGATTCACCCACGCCACCTTCAAATAACGCCACATCGCCTCTCGACGCAACACGAACCTTTCCGCGGCACTTCCTGCCTTCCCCTCCAACGCCACAAGCTCCCCCGCAACCTTCCCAACATCCCCTTCCGCACGCTTCTCAACATCGGAAACAATCGCGGCAATACCTTCTTCCGCTTGCTTAATTTCCGCATTCAATGGCATCGCATAAGCGACCCCAACAAAAAGCACGCACACTATAAAACTGATCAATCTTTTCATATCGATGTTTTCCTTACTGAGTATTCAAACTTGATGGCGCATATTATACCATATCTTTGTTCAAATTGCAAGACTCTACGGCAGCAATCATGCGACGAGCTACGCCGAGTTTGCTCATGAGGGGCAAGGCTTCAACGCGACCATCAGCATAAAGAAAAGTGACGCGGTTTGTGTTCGTGCCAAAACCAGCGCCAGGTTTAGTGACGTCGTTCGCAACAATCATCTCAAGCTTTTTGGCGCGGCACTTTCGACGCGCTTCAGAAATCAAATCATTTGTTTCCGCGGCAAATCCAATCTTGCGAATGCCCTTGACCGTCTTGAGAATATCAGGGTTGCGAACGAGGCGGAGCGTATCCGACATTTGCGCTTTCTTGAGTTTGCGCGCGGCACATTTTGCGGGCCGCCAATCTGCAACAGCCGCGGTTGCAATCAAAACTGCCGCGGGGTTTTTCTTCACGGCCTCTTGCACAGCCTTGAGCATGTCGCGCGCGGAAATGACATCAATACGCTTCACATTTTTCGGCGTTTTCAAAGTGACGGGGCCCGCAACAAGAATGACTTTGTGGCCACGTTGTGCCGCGGCTTGTGCAACGGCAAAGCCCATCTTGCCCGTCGATGGATTCGAGAGAAATCGAACAGGATCGAGATATTCCCGCGTCGGACCAGCCGTAATAATAAAGGTCATTCGTCCTCTCCTTCATTTGTTCCTTTTGTGGCGCGATGGACAGCCGATGTGATGCGTCCTTCAGGTGGCAAATCATCACGCGACAAGTCACAAGCCGCAAGAACTTTATCGGTCGTTTGGAAATGAGCCTTCGCGTGATTCATCAGCCAAACGGCGCCATTTGCCTTGACCATATCTTCGGCAACCTTGCGCACGCGCGGATCACTAGAGCCAATCGGCATGCGCTTGGGAACAAACTTTTCGCCTGGCTTGGGTGCTTCGGGTGGACCAAACACTTCGGTACTCATCTTGATCATGTCGCGCAAGAAAAGTTCGCGCGCAATGACAGACGCGGCGGCGACAGCGATATCACTTTCAGCCTTGTGGTGTTGGTCAATCGTCGCTTTTTTGCCGCGCGGTTTGAGAGCGCGTTTGATGACATCTTCAGTCGCGGCAAATTGGTCAACAACGACGCGCGAGCAGGCGTGTTGCTTTTCGAGAAGTTCTTCAATAGCCGTGCCGTGAGCCCAAGCAAGCATGCGATTGATGTTGCGCATTTTCGCGTACAGGCGATTGTACGCGGCGGGGCCAAGCTTGACAATGGCGTAGCGCTCGGGGCCAAGCAACGCGCGTAGCTTTGCGCCAACAGTGAGAACCGCAGCGTCCGACATTTGCTTGCAATCCTTAACGCCGAGCTTCTTCATGTCCGCGGCAAGTTTTTCATCGGTGTAAGCGCAGCAAACAACGAGCGGCCCAAAGTAATCACCCTTACCCGATTCATCACTACCCGCATGCGGCGCATTCGCTTCAGGATTGAGAACGTCTTCATAGCCAAGCGTGGCCGCGCCGAGAACTTGCGGCTCGAGAACAAACAAAACAAAATCTTCCGCTTTCGAACCTTGCACACAAAGCTTGCGCTTGCCGTGCTTCTCCTTCTCGTAAAGCGTCGCGTTGAAATGATCGCCCTCAATGGACCACAATGAATACGGCACATCGCGCTTGCGATAATTCCCCGTCAACATAATGCCGAGGAGAATCTCCTGTTGGTCGTTCGTCAACTCAAATGTGAACGTCGATTTTTTGGGTTGTGCCGATTCAAAGTCGTCCATCATCACGCGCTCCTTAGTGAGCCGAGAAACGGAATTCCGTCATCGAATGATAAGTCGCGCCCGCCTTCACAATGGTCGTCGGGAACTTCGGCTTATTGGGCGAATCGGGCGCGTGTTGCGTTTCAAGCGCGACGCCGCAACGGGAAGAAAGATGTTCGCCGCCTTTCGCGGTTTGATCGTAACTCGCCCAGTTCGCGGTGTAGACTTGAATACACGGCTCGGTCGTCCAAACTTCAACTTGGCGACCATTGACTGGGTACTCAACCTTCGCGGCAAACCGCGGCACTTTTCCCGCCACCTCATCAAGAATCCAGTTGTGATCATAGCCTTTGCCAATTTCAAGTTGGGCATCCGCGGCATTAATCTTTTCGCCAATGCGCATGCCTTTGCGAAAATCAAAAGGCGTGCCTTCGACGCTTGTCACGTCGCCTGTTGGAATTTGCCCCGCATCAACCGGCGTCATGCGCGAAGCGGCAATCGTCATAATGTGGTCTTCAATCGATCCGCCCGCCTCGCCTTTGAAATTAAAGTAGACATGTTGCGTCATGTTGATGGGCGTGTCCTTATTCGGAACAGCTTCATATTCAACGCGCCAAACATTGTCTTTCGTCAGCGTGTACGTGACTTTCACTTTGACTTCGCCTGGAAAGCCATTCTCGCCATCGGGCGAAACACGCGTAAAGACAACGCCCACATCCTCATCTTGGACAAACGGTTCGGCACCCCACACATACGCATCCCACCCGCGCGTGCCACCATGCAGCCCGCACGGAATGCCCGCCGGCGCATTGTTCGTCGGAATCGTGTACTCAACACCATTCAATGTGAACTTGCCCGCGGCGATACGATTGCCATAACGCCCAATGATGCAGCCCCAATACGGGTCGCCATTGTCCCAACCCGCCGGCGAATCAAACCCAACAACGACATCTTTCAGCTGTCCTTCGCGGTCCGGCGTGAAAAGTCGCACAACCTTCCCGCCATAATCACTGACCTCAAGGATCACGCCGCCCGCACCGTGCAAGGTGAACTTGCGCGCCTTCTCACCATATTTGGTGAGCCCAAAATCACTAACTTCAAACTTCGCCTTCGACATTGAAAACTCCTTTCTTGAGTTGACCCCTACATTATACCATATTTCAGCTCCAAATGCTAGTGGAAAACGCAAGAGTTCATCCCTTTAAAAGGGTCGAAACTCCCAGTCAAGATGGTTCGATTCCAGCCTCCCTTTGGTACGTTTCCAGCCTCTCTTGGAAAAAACCACATGTGACTTTTTAAAAAACCACATGTGGAAATTCTTAAAACCACATGTGACTTTTTTGAAAACCACATGTGACTTTTTCCAAGAAACCCCCATTCGCACCCATAAAAACCCCTTCGCCCACCCAAAGAAACCCCCTCTTCCAACCATCTTCTGCCCCTAAAACTGCCGCGGAAGCCTTACTCTCCTGCACGAATGTCGAGGATATGCTTCGCGCCAAGGAGGACCATCACAAGGCGATCAACGCCCAATGCCACACCCGCCGCCGATTCAATCCGCGGCAGTTTTTCCAGGAACTCTTCATCGAGTGGATAATCTGCCTCGCCCAATTCGCGGCGCTCTTCCTTCGCTTGAAGAAAACGGTTGCGCTGTTCCGCTCCGTCGCACAATTCAGTGAAGCAATTCGCAAGCTCGATTCCGTTCACATAAAGTTCCCACCGCTCGGCCACATCACCGCGAAGCCGTGCGAGCGAGGCTGCTTGCGGCGGATAGTCAATCAAGAACGTGGGATCCTTGGGCAGATTTGGTTCAACCTTCGTGGCCATATCGTAATCAAATCGATCTTGGTTCCACGCTCCTTCCCACGGGTCCCAACCGGCGAACTTCTGGTACGCGTCGCGAACGGTGAGACGCGTGAACGTGGGCTTCCGCGGCAAAAATTCCGCCAGGAGCTCTTCCGTATCCTTCAAGATGTCGAGATAATTTGCGCCGCGGCGATACCATTCAATCATCGTGAATTCAGGATTGTGGCGCGTCCCCTTTTCGCCTTCGCGAAAGCAGGGTCCAATTTGATAGATGCGCTCCATACCCATCGCGAGAAGTTTCTTCATTTGCAATTCAGGCGAGGCGCGAAGGAATGCGGGCGGCGCGGCGGGACAATCAATATGCGGCTCTGGCGCGGGCGCGGCAATTCTCACCGGAGTTTCGACTTCAACGAAATCGCGCGAATCAAAGAAGGAACGAACCGCGCGAATGATTTCGGCGCGGCGCTTCAGGTTTTCAATCAACTGTTCTGCAATCATAGGAAATGCCGCAACGCAAAAACTGCCGCGGCCGTCAACGGATGGTGAATGGAAAGTGGGAATTCGCGGAGTGCCTTTTCAACGCGCGCGTTCGCCTTGTAGCGTTTCATGTCGCGGCGGAATTCGCTCCACGAAATCCCCGCTGTGCGCCGCATCCGAATCATCTCAAGTAGCGAAAATACTGCGCTCGCTTCACATGCGGACCACACGCCTTGGTACTTCGCCTCGAGCCGTTCGCGTTCACGAAGGATGGCGAATTTATAATCCCAATTCTTGCGCGTATTCGTCACGCATCGCGTCGTGCCAGTTGGGCCTGGAATGTAGTTATAAAGATTCTCGCGCACCGCCGTCACGCGCCCCGCACACAAAATACACTCGCACAGAAACGCGGCATCTTCATAAATGCGAAGCTCCTCGTTGAAACGAATGTGATGCTGTTCAATAAATGCGCGGCGAAATGCGACGCGGCAAACCGAACCTGGCTCGCGGTTTTGAAAGAGTTCGCCACCTTGATTCCAACGGCGCACATCCTCAAACGAGTAGCCAATGAACCGCGGCAAAAGTTCCGCGCGAATCGCCGCGTGGCCCGCTAAATCATACTCGCCTTTGAGCGGCGCGGACGCATATTGGAAGAAGCAAAAATCTGCCGCGGTACGTTCCAATGCGGCGAGTGGATGCGAAAAGAAATTCGGCTCAACCGTATCATCCGCATCGGCAAAAAAGATGACGTCGCCCGTCGCCTTGTTCAACCCTTGATTGCGCGCCCATGATGCCCCCTTGCCTTCATCATCGTCAATGACAAGGCGCTCAACATCAAGCCCACGCGCGGCAATTTCAAGCGACTGGAGAAGTCGCGGCAGCGTCGCTTGGGCCTTGTGATTCGGGATGATCACACTGATTTTCATCGGCAGTTACCGCGGCAGTTTTTGGCACATCATAGCGCGTCGGATTCTTCGCCATGAATTCCCACGCAAAGGCTTTATAGCTTTCCGCGCCTTTCGAACGGGGGTCGAGGAACACAACAGGCGTGCCCATCGAAGGGGCTTCCGAAACACGCACATTACGCGGGATCAGCGTCTCATACACCTTGTCGCCAAAGTGATTCTTGACTTCTTCAATCACGTCATGCGTCAACTTCGTTTGGTTATTCACCATCGTGAAAACAACGCCATTCAATTCCAAATTCGGATTGACCGAGGCCCGAATGCGGTCGATCGAACCCGTAATCAAAGCAAGGCCATCCATCGCAAGGAACTCCGCCTGAATCGGAATCAAAACAGAATCGCACGCAACGAGCGAGCTTGTCATCACAATGCCCAACGACGGCGGGCAATCGAGAATCACATAATCGAACGCGCCCGAATCCTTGACGGGCTTGAGTGCATTGCGCACCATCTCAAGGCGATCTTCGCGCGCGCCAAATTCAAGCTCCGCGCCCGCCAAATCCACTTCCGACGGAATGATGTTGAGGTTCGTCCACTTCGTCGGTTGAATCACATCTTCAATTGGCTTTTCGCCCAAGAGGACAGGGTACATCGAGATGCCATCTTGCTTTTCAAGCCCAAGACCGAGCGTCGCATGCGCCTGTGGATCAAGGTCGACAACAAGCACGGTGCGGTGCCGCGCGGAAAGTGCCGCGGCCAAATTCACAACGGTCGTCGTCTTGCCAACGCCGCCTTTTTGATTTGCAATTGCAATAATTTTCGTCTTGCGTTCCATCTTGATGTTACCTCACTCTCGACTAAAATAGTTTGCCATCCGCTTCCAATTCGCGAATGTTCTTTTGCGCGCTACGCATCACTTCGCGCCGCCACAGCTCCACAAGCGCAATATCCCACGGCTCATCTTCGCCTTGCACGACCGCGGCAAATTGATCGTTTGATTCACGCACCGCCTCCAACACGCGGTCCGTCACCGCCCGCATCGAATCGGTCACAACCTGCTCCGAATAATTGTCGCTCTTCAGCTGATAGCCATATTGCAAAATGCGCAGCTTATCCTCATTCTCGCGGAGCCATTCCAAATACTGCCGCGCCTCAGGCCCCAGCCCTTCCGTCTCAATCTCCGAAACGTGCGGCGCAATCACCCGCGGCGGATGTGCCTCCAGCCGCCCCTCACGAATGCGCACTTTGCGCGGCTCATCTGGTAGCACCGACAGCATGTGATAATTGACAAGCGTATTGCCAAACGTCTCCAACTTACAACGCGGCAACGCGACAACTTTCACATGCTGCGCGGCATACCAACGATCAAACTGTGGGTTCGAACTCAATCCTTCGCATTCTTTCCGCAGCACTTTTTATACTTCTTGCCGCTCCCGCACGGGCACGGATCATTGCGCCCAATTTTCGGGTGTTCCCGCACAATCGGCCGATCGGCCACAATCTCGCCATCCACAAATTTCCACTCTCCACCCTCGCGGCGGAATTGCGAAACTTCATGATGATTGCAAAATTCATTCTGCGCCGAATAAAGCGCACGAAACTCCACGACGCCCTCATCATCTTTCGCGCCGCCCTTCTCCGTGTGCAAAATCTCGAGCCCATGCCACGTCGCCGCCTGACTCCAACCACGCGCCGCGTCCATATCAAACTCATCCTGCACTGTCTTCGTCGCGCTCGTGCGCAAGAACTCAACCTCCCCTGTCACATAACAGGAGTAGCGCGCCCGCATGAGCGCCTCTGCCGTCTCAGCCTTCGCCTTGCCAGCAATAATGGGCCCGCAGCATTCGCCAAACGGCCGCCCAGATTTACATGGACATTCTTCTTCGTTTGTCATTTTCGTCTAACCTTCTACCTTTCTAAAACTAACTGTTCTTATCGAACTCCTATATTGTACCAAAAATACGCACAAAATGCAAATGAGGAATGCAACAAAAAGTGGCACATCCCCAAGCCGCACATACGGCGTCAAGCGCGCAAACGCCTCTCCCGCCGCCACTTGCACGCGGTCCACCATCGTCCCTTGCGCATCCACAAGCGGCCAACCATCCCCATCCACAAGCCATGTCGCACGCCCACTCGACTCAATCGAACCCGTCACGCCAGAATTTCCAACCCGCACCACCGGCAGCCCCGTCTCAATCGCCCGCGCCACCGCTTGCCACGCATGCTGCTCCGTCTCATCCGATTCCGAGAACCAACTATCATTCGTCACAAACACCAAAACCTGCGCCCCCATCGCCGCGAGCCGCCTCATCTGCGCCGAGTCCGTATCCTCAAAACAAATCGCCACGCCCAACTTCACACCATCAAAATCAACAACCCTCAATTCGCCCGGCGTGCAACTCCCAACCGGCGCCAACTTCTGCAACACAGGAAACATCTTGTCACCCGGAATGAATTCACCAAACGGCACCAAATGCACCTTGTCATAAAACGCGACATCATTCGTCCCACCAAACAGCCCCACCGAATTGTACACCTTCTCGCCTTCCGCACGCGTCCCGCCCGCAAGCACTCCCTTCGCACCCGCCTCGCGCGCCACCCATTCCGCAAACCGCCGCGCCCCCGGCCTGTCCAACCGCCCCACCTCACACATCGCACTCTCGCTCAACACCACAAGCTCCGGCCGCATCGGCGCCACTCGCGCCAGCAAATTCGAATACACCTCAATCGGATTCTCTTCCTTCTCCTTGAACACGCACGGAAAATTCCGCTGCACCATCGCCACCGAAATCTGCCGCTCGCCACGCGCCCTCACAACCTCCCGCGCCCCCATCCAATAAATCCCCAAAATCACCAGCACCGGCAAAAGCGTCTCCACACTCCGCGCCCACCGCGGCACTTCCACCGGACCCGCAATCCCCAGCCGCGGCACAACTCGCTCCGCAATCGACGCAAACGTCCCATTAATCAAAACAATCACCATCGTCAATAAATACACGCCCCCCAACACCGCCGGCTCGCCAAACCCCGTATTCACCGCCACGACCCCCAACTGATTCCACGCAAATCCACCAAACAACCTCGACCTCAACAATTCAAATCCCGCAAACAAAATCGGCTCACCCAACAAAATCGCCGCGAGCCGCCACACATACGCCCGCTCCCGCACCACGCCCCACATCTTCGCCGCGCACCATCCATACCCCATAAAAAACGCCGCGCAATACGCCGCCAAACACCCCCACCCCAATACCACGAGCGGCCACGGCCCGCCATTCTTCACGATCGCCGGCATCCACGCCAAGGTCGCAATCCAAAATAAAAACCCATTCAAAAACCACGCCTTCAAATTCGCCTTCACCGTCCCGCGCCGCGTCAACCACATCAACGGCGCCAACGCGAACAACACGTCCGAGCGCTCCCCCATCGGCGGAAACGACGCCCACAACAAAAACCCCGGCAACAACCAAAAAATCTGGACGGCCTTCGCGAGCAATCTCCGAATCATTCCGCCTCCCAACTCAAATCAAGGCGCGTCGCCACGCCCTCCGGCACATCAAACTCACGCGGCACTTTCTTCGTCGTCACCCACAAATTCCCACGCTTCGTCACCGCCAATTCCGTTTGCTCCTTCGGCTCCGTCAGCGAAATAAAAAGCGGCGTTGACTGCTGTGTCAAAAATTCAACCGCATACCCGCTCTCCGCCAAGTATTGCAAATTCTCACGCTCATTCTCTGGACTCGCCACAAACCTCTTCACACCCAACTTCGTCAACGCCGCCAGCGCCCGCGAATTGAATGCATACAGCGTCCAGTCCGCCGTAATATCCTCGACCCCAAGCCCCTTCAACATCCGCAAACCCGCCAAATCACTCGCTTCCCACTTCACAAATCCCGCCCGCATCAAATGCTTCACCGCAATCCTCAACCGATTGTAATCCATCTCCGCCGTCCACACCGGCAACGCCAAACGCGCCTTCTCATTCGCCTCGCTCTCACACATCCGGTCCACATCCTCCGGCCCAATCGCCACCACAATCTCATCCCAATCGCCCGCCGGCAAATTCTGGTCCGCTCGAATCTTCACGACCTTCCGCGGCACATCTCCTCCCGCCGCAACAACCTCATCATCATCCAGCGCCCGCGCCACCTTCTCCCGCTTCACCTCATACCGCTTCGCATCCAGCGCCTCAACCAAATCCCGCCGCAAATCATTCAACAAACTCTTCGGCGCAAACAACCTCCCCGCATCATTCAACATCAACCGCCCCAACTTGTAATCCGTCTCCCCCAACTTCTCAAATGCCGACCGCACCGCCTCAAACGTCTTGTCCGGATTCTTCGCTGCATCAAATTCGCCGCGCACCTCAACCTCAACCCCACACGCCTTCGCCACCATCCGCGTCGCCTCCAGCGCCACCTCCACATCAATCTCAATCGGCCCCGAATACTCACTCGGACGAAACGACGGCATCGGAAAACGCCGCTTCACTTCATTCGACATCGAACAATACACCGTCTGCCCAGCCTTCAACACCCCCGCCAAATCAACCTCGCCCTCCTCCGGCAACAAAATCTCCACATCCGTCCCCGCACTCACCTCAAACACCGGCGTGCGCGAAATCGTCGTGCGCATCTCACTAATCCCCAACCCCATCGGCTTGCCACCATCCGGCGCGGCAAATTGCAACCCATCATGCTTCTCGAGCGCCCGCGCCGTGTGAAACCTCAACCACGCTCGCCCCTCACGATCACGCGTCACATGCTTCACAACCCCTATCGCCGTCCCCAAATGCCCAAGCGACTCCGCATCAATCGGGCTCTCCACACCCTTCGTCCCCGGCCGCCCCTTCAAATACAACTCCGTCGTCCGCCGCGAAAACACCGTCTCCAAATCTGCCACCGTCACCGCGCCCGCGGCACTTTCCTCTCGGTCCAAAATCTGCCGATAATACTTCGTCACACTCGCCACATACAACGCACTCTTCATCCGCCCCTCAATCTTCAAACTCACCACACCCGCATCCACCAACTTCCGCACATCCTCCCCAAGCCGCAAATCCTTCATCGAAAACGCCAGCACCTTCTTCCCTTCCGCATCCGGATACGCCAGCCGACAACAATACGCGCACTTCCCACGATTCCCACTCCGCCCCTTCTCCATCGCAGAAAATAAACACAGCCCAGAAATCGAATAACACAACGCCCCATGTATGAACGCCTCAAGTTCCAATCCACCACACCGCTTCGCTATCGACCCAATCTCCTCCAAACTCAATTCACGCGCCAACACAACCCGACTAAACCCAAACTCCTTCAGCGCCAAAACACCTTCCAAATTATGCGCCACAAGCTGCGTCGACGCATGCAAACAAAGCCCCGGAAAATGATCGCGGCAAATCTTCGCAATCCCCAAATCCTGCACAATCAACGCGTCCGGCCCCACCTCTTCCAAATCCGCCAGCATCCTCACCGCGTCTTCAATGTCGCATTCATCCAACACCGTATTGAACGTCACGTAAACCTTCTTACCCTTCACCCGCGCATACGAAATGAGACGCTTCAAATCCTCCATCGAAAAGTTCGTCGCAAAGGCCCTGGCAGAAAATTCATTGAGACCACAATACACCGCATCGGCACCCGCGGCAAATGCCGCAAGAGCCGTCTCAAAATCCCCAGCTGGGGCCAGCAACTCACTTTCTTGCATAGAAGTCATATATTATACCATATTTCCGCCCATTCTTCAACCCCCTCCCCAAAAAATCCGCCGCGCCCCCACCACGACCATCCAATCACACCACAACGGCACCCCAATCCCCCTGGAATTGCCCCTCAATTCCCCTGGAATTGAACCCCAATTACGCTGGAATTGACCTCCAATTTGCCCCAAATCTCGCAAAGTTTCGCGCAAACTCTTGCCAAGTTTCGCGCAAAAATCTGCCGCGCCCCT
>CAVIVB010000004.1:0-18123 GCA_963645785.1 bacterium | reverse complement strand
CGTGTAGAGCGTGTAGAATTTTAGCCGTGTAGAACATAAAGAACATAGAGAAGTGCCGCGGAGGGGGGGATAACCCAAGGTTTCGGGGGTGAACCCCGCTTCCCCCAGACTGGGATGGGAATGAAAATTGCCGCGCATGAGCAACGATGGTGATTGGACGAAATCTGGCATGCCATGTGATGGGACGTAGGAAGGGAGGAAGAGGGGTTTGAGCAGGGGAGGTTGCTTATGCGGGGGCGAAGGGGATTATGAAGAATAGATAAAAAAATGATAAATAGGGGCTACCATTATGGTCTAAAATATGGTATAATATGGGATGGACCAAAGAAGTAGAAGGAGTTTCGCGATGTTGAGACGACTTGAGAGCTTGATTTGCGCGGTGAAAGTGCCGCGTCGGAAGGACAAAATGAAACGGATGGCATCAAATTTTGCCGCGCTTCTTGTGGGTGGATTTTCCCTTTTGCAGATGAAGAAGATGATTTTTGCCGCGGTATGTTTGGGGGCGTTGGGGATATCTGGTGCGACGATAGATGTTGCGGTGAAGTTGAATGTGGGGTGGAATGCGATTTATTTGCCGTGTGCGATTGGGGATGCGGAGAGTGTTTTCAAGGATTGGCCGGTGCCGTCGGTGAGTGTTTATCAGGCGTCGAGTTTTTTGGAGACTCTTTCGACGGCTGGTGGATTGACGGGTGAGCGGGAGGCGAAGAATTCGTTTCTGATTTGGTCGAGGGAGGTGCCGGCGGCGTCGAGTTTGAAGTCGGTTGTAGGGGATTCGGTTTTAGTTTGTTGCAACACGGGTGCGGCGGTGACGGTGCATGTGAAGGGGGAGCCTGTGGCGCCGAGGTTGGTGTGGCACACGACGGGGGATGGGGATACATACAATTATGTTGGGGTGCGGTTGAATGAGGGGGCGAATGTGAATGCGTCGGCGTATTTTGCTGGGTGTGGTGCGGCGAATGGTGTGAAGTTTTACAAGTTGGCGGGGACGGTTGAGAGTGGGTACAAGGTGACGGCGTTGGCGAGTGGGTTTGGTTCGTCGACGGCGGCGAAGTTGGGGGATGGACAGGTGGTGTTGGTGCCTGGGAAAGAGGTGTCGGAGTGGTCGGGTCCGTTGTATGTGACGCCGCGGGATGGGATTTTATTTGGGAAGGAAGGGGTGCAGAAGGAATTGGCGATACGGAATGATGGGGTGGAGGAGAAGGTTGTGACGGTGAAGATGGTGGCGTCGACGACGGAGGGGGATGAGTCGCCTGTGGTGATGGTGCGCAATGCGGATGAGCAGTTGATTAATACGGAATGGAAGGAGATGAAGGCGGGGAATGGGTTGGAGCTGAGGAAGGTGCTGGCGACTGGGGAGACGTGGCGTGTTTCGATGGCGGTGGACCGGAGGGTGATGGGGATGAGTGGGAAGGAGCTTGGGGCGATATTGGAGATTTGCGAAGAGGGGGGGACGGAGATGCGGGTTGATGTGCCGGTGACGGCGGTGGATTGGCAAGGGGAGAAGGCGTGGCCGTGTGGGTTGTGGGCGTTTGATTTGGAATTGGATAAAGTGACGCGGTATGTGAAGGATACGCAGAAGGTGGAAGATGTGAAGGCTGGTGGGAGGATGAAGTTGCGGGTGTATGCGTATGTGGATGAGGAAGGGGGCGCGGCACTTTTGCCGCGGGTGACGATTTGTGGAAAGAAGGCGGGGGATGGGACGGTGGTGAAGAAGGCGTATGGGCCGGATGCGGTGCTGCCGAATGAGGTGGATTATGCGCGGCGGTTGACGAGTGTGGCGTTGCCGGTGGATATTGGGGCGGTTGCGGCGACGGGTGGGTCGAGTTGGGGGAAGAGTGCGAGGTTTGTGTATACGATTGGTGCGAAGAGTGGGTCGAATCCATTTCGGCATCCGTTGCATCCAATGTTTGATGGGAAGGATGGGAACTTTGATGAGCTTGGGTATGATGGGGATGACTTTGCGAATTATGCCAAGAGCGTGAAGCCGGAGTTATTTTCGATTGGAGGGGAATTGGATTTGGAATGGGGCGAGACGAGTGGGACGGCGTGGTCGCCTGAGGATACGATGACGGGGACATGCAGTTGGATTTATACGGGGTTGATGCGGCAGGGGCCGGTGAAGGCGTTTGGGAAGTTCACGGCGCAACGCGTGATTGGGTCGATAGATTTTATTACGAAGTAAAAGTAAACAAGTTAGAGAACAAGAAAACAAAAACCATTTAGAAGTAAAGGAGCATAAAATGAACAAGACAAAATTCGTGCGAATGATGGTGGTGGTAATTGCCGCGGTTATGGGTTTGCTGGCTCAGGCGGCGGACACATCGATTGCGTATCAGGGGGTATTGAAAGATGCGCAAGGGGGGAAGATTGAGACGTTGCAACAGACGGTGGAATTTAGGTTGTACACGGAGGCGACGGGGGAGATGGCGAATGCGCTTTGGGGGCGTTCGGTGGCGGTGTTGCTGGATACGAACGGGCTGTTCAATGTGTCGTTGGAAGATGGAAATGGGTCCGTGTTGGAAGGGATGAAGTATGAGAAGTTGAGGGATGCGATACGTGCGGCGCGTTCGACGACGTTGTATGTTGGGTTGAATGTGGTGGGGTCGTCTGGTGAGATTAGTCCGCGGCAGAAATTGTTGCAGGTGCCGTATGCGGCGTATGCGTATGATGTGGAGGAAGCGAGTGGGGATTTTGCGGTGAAGGGGATGGCGAAGGTGAAGGATTTGGCGGTTGAAGGGACGGCGACGTTTAAGGATGTGAACTTTGAGGAGGGGGCGACGTTTGCGAAGGGTGCGACGTTCAATGGGAATGTGACGGTGTCGGGGTCGAGCGGGATATCTGGGTATGGGACGATACCAGTTGGTGGGATTATTATGTGGTCTGGGAGTACGGTGCCGGATGGATGGGCGTTGTGTGATGGGAATAATGGGACGCCGGATTTGCGTGGGCGTTTTGTGATGGGCGCGAAGAAGACGCAGTATGGGTATCTTGATATAGGTGAGAAGGGTGGCAATGAAGTTATTTTTCTGAATGCGAATCAATTGCCTGCGCACCGGCATTTGTATTATGGTGATGATCAGTTGGAAGGGCGTTCGGGGACGGATTTGTATGATGTGACTTCAACGACGGTTGTGAAAAATGTGCCAGGTGGGTATGATGCGAAGAGCGAGCGTTCGGGGTCTGGTAAGAATTATTATACGAGTGCGAATTTGAGTAATGATGGAAAGGATGGGACCACTGGGAGAGGTATTGATATTAGGCCGCCGTATTACAAGCTGGCGTTTATTATGCGTAAGAAATAAGGTTGCAGGCTTGATAGGTTTTTGAAGGTTGAAGGTTGGAAATAGGAGGCCGTTTAGAATGAAGGTACGGGTATTGAGTATGCTTGCGGTGTGCGCCTTTGGGTGGATTGGGATGGGCGCGACACCTTCGTATTCATTGGGGACGCCGACGGCACCTATTTTGCGTGTGACGACGGATGCCGCGGAGAATGAGTGGCTGGGGTCGAACGCGGTGTATGCGGTGGCGAGTTGTTTGAGTGTGACGACGAATGGGGAGAGTGCGGTTTCGAAGGTTGAGATTGTGGACCAGTCGCGGGTGATGCTGGCGGGGTGCGAGGCTGGTTTTTCGATGGAGCGAGTGAAGCCGGAGGTGTATTTAGGGGAGGTATTGACGGCGCCGACGGATGTGGATTGGGCGGCGACGTATGAGGCGTATGAGGCGTCGGGGGAAGAGCGGGCGGCGTTTATTTTTGATGCGAAGAGTCAGAAGGTTTATGCGCAGGCTGGGGGCACGCATGAGTTTACGTGGGTGCTTTCGGGTGGCGAGAAGCAGACGAAGAATTATGTGATTGCGCCTGTTGCATCGGGGCGGCCGTATCGGATGTTTTGGACGGATTCGCCGTACAATGCGCCGGCGGTGAATATGTCGGGGCGGTTTATTAAGTTGTTTGGTCCGGATGCGATTGTGAAGCCGACGTATGGGGATCGGGTGACGGACCAGAATGGGATGCAGGTGACGAATCACAATGTGATTGTGAAGGGTGTGTTTTTGGATGAGAGTTCGTCGTGTTTGTATGCGCGTGGTGAGGTGTCGGGGCAATTTATTGTGGCGTTTTATGATTCGGGTTCGTTTGATACGTTGCAACGGGTGCAGGTTGTTGAAGTGGGGCGGCCGGATGTAAATTACATGACGGGGTATATTGGTGAGAAGATTGAGCCGTATGGGACGGGGTATGAGACGAGTGGGTTGACGCCGTCGCCAGTGACGGTTGCATCGGCGAGTACGACGGGGGATACATCGGGGGCGTATTATTATCAGCATCAGGGGACGTATTCGTATAGTCCGAAGCATAATTGGATTTTCCCGTTGCGGCCGACGGTTGGGGAGGCGTGGCGGCTGGATGTTTACTGGATGGAGACGGATGCGCATGGTGTGACGTGGCCGTTTGAGCGGTGCAATTATTCGTGCACGTGGAATACGAATAAGATGGCGACATTGATTGCGGGGGCGCCTGTGAAGTTGCCGGATAGTTATGAGGTGAGTTTGTGTAGTTATCAGGAGCCGGAGGGACATGCGCGGGCGCCAGAGTCGAAGATTTTCAAGACGCAGGCTGAAGGCTTTAGTATGCTGAAGGTGAAGGCGTCGGACAATGTGTGGTTTATTCCGGTGCGGACGATTGCGCGTGAGAATGAGAATTTCTTTACGTTGACGAATGCGCCGTGGTATGTGGGGGATGAGGTGCGGCCGCGTGGGGGTTCAGTGCGTGGGACGGTGGGGGATTATATTCCGAAGATTGATTCGGATGTTTCGGGGTTGTTGAATTTGGAAGAGTCTGGGAATAATTACAATCCGAATTTGTATTACGATTGGACGACGACATCGAATGAATTGGATTCGGTTATTTATGGTGTGAACGAGACGGGGGATGGGAAGCCGCTGGAGGTGTTTTGGTCGACGACAGTGCAGCAAGATGGGATGGAGGAGAAGATTGCGTTTCCGTCGCTTGTGCAGAGGTATCGGATTGTGTGGCCGAAGACGACGCAGGTGCCGCAGATTGTGTTGGCGTCGCAATTGGGCGGCGCGGGGCAGTCGCGATATGAGACGGGTTCGGGTGCGTACTTTGATGGGGCCGCGGCGAATTTGACGTTGCCGAATGTCAACATGTTTCACTCGACGGGCGGGTCGGTGGCATTTTGGGTAAAGGCGCTTAATTTGCAAGCGGGCGGGCATGTGTTGACGTTGGGCGCGGAGGAAGATTCGCCGTTTAGAGTGGATGTGGAGGCGGAGCTTGCGGCGGAGGGTGTGAGCTATACGTTGACGCTCGATGGGAAGAAGATGACGACGCCCGTGATGTCGAAGTCGGCGTGGCATAAGATTGTGTTTACATTTGCGAGCTCAAATTTGACAGCGTATGTGGATGGAAAGACGGTTGCGACCGCGGCAGTTGAGAGAGCTTCGTACAATGGGTATTTAGCGGGGAATAGTTTGGGCGGTGGAAGTGCCGCGGCAGATGGGTTGATCATTGATAACTTTGCAGTTTGGTCGCGCACGTTTGATGAGCAAGAGGCGTCTAATAATGTGTATACGGTGCTCAGTGATTTGGCGGATGATGAGTTGAGGACGCTTGCGTTTGCGTTCACGTTTGAAAATAATGATTTGGAGCCGACGTTTGGTGCGGTTGCGCGTGTGGCGACGGAGTTGAAGTCGCAGAGGACGTATGACGCGGCGAAAATTTTGCACTCGGTGCCGGGTGCGCCAGTGTCGGGGGATGGCGTGTTTGAATCGGATACGACGCCGATTGTGTATCGTCAGCCGACAAAGGGACAGACGGGGTATAATCCGAATGAGGAGCATGCGTTTGTTGCGTCGGGTGCAGGTGGGTATTATGCTTGGGCGCTGAGGTGCGATTTGAATGAGGAGTCGACGTCGAAGCCGTTTGTCTTGGTGCAATATGAGAAGGATGGGCGTGCGAGGATGAAGTGCTTCTCGGTTTTGTTGACGAATGATTTGTATACGGCGCTTGCGGCGAATATTGAGGCGGGGCATATGTTGTCGGGGCCACATCCGATTGATTTGTTGGATAATCCGTGGTGCCCGAGCGTGTATTGGGATGAGGTGACGAACCAGAATTATTCGAGTGCGTACACGGATCGCAAGAGCCAAGTGTGGGCACGTGCGGCGGGCACGATTCCGATTCACATGTATTATCGCAATCAGGATGGATTTGACTATCCGCAACTTGCGACGGCGCCGGCGGTGGGGACGGAGATTCCGTGGTTGGCCGAATTGGATGAAGAGCCGAGTTCATCTTTGTTGACGGACAAGCCTGTTTTGTGGACGTGGAATGTGACGTGGCCGAGCGGTGTGCCGACGATGCGCATTGGCCAGACGTTGACGACGGCCGCGAACAATTTGCCTGAGGTGTGGAGTGCGAAATCGATTTCGGTTTTGTGGCCGCAAGGTGATGATGGCGCGCGTGTTAAGTTATGGGACCCGACCGTGGCGCGGCGGACGGGGCTGAGCGGTTATGATACGGTCGCGGCACTTCTTGCGAAGTTTGGCTTTTCGGTGGATGCGGGCAATGTGAGTTTGCGTGCGGGCAAGTATACATTCAAGGATTTGCCGCCGTCAATTGGTGAGCGCTTTTATGTGGATAACACGCAGCCTGTGACAAATTGCGTGACCTATGTGGGTGAACTTGAGAGCAAGGCGACGGGGGACATCTTGTGGCCGAACGTGGCGAATGTGGAAGAGATTGAAGCCCTCAAAAATTTGCTCCCGACGGAGGCTACCGTGGCACAAAAAGCGGAATGGTATCAGCTCATTGATAGCCTTGAGATTACGAAGCCCATTCTACCGACAACGGTGAGAGGGGAGCATGTGCCAGTGTCAACTTACATTCCGCGCGACCACTATGCACTCACGGCGATGGGTGACGCGGGCTATGTGACGATTATTGAAAATGATGCACCTGCCGGAAGCGGTGTGGGGCAACTGGGTGTAAATGAAAGTGACGCGATTTCGATGCATGTTTTTGCGGTCACGAATAAGTATTATACGGGTCGCTTGGTTGCGCGTGAGGATCCTGTTAATTTGCTTTCACAACAGTTGACAATTCTTTATACTGAATCGTTTGCGGGCACGGCGGATGATTATGAATTTGAATGGAAGAAGGCGAAGCCGACTGCATCGGGGCAAATGCCAAAGGACTACACGAACGCTTATACGCGCGTCTATTCTGATTCGGATATGGTGGGTCGCACGCGCTTCACGCTTGGTACACAAGGTGATACGCTTGCGAATCTCGTCAACACGTATTATGTGATGCGCTATCGTGCGATCAAAGGTGCCGCGAAGACGACGATGGGCGATACGTGGAGCGATTGGTGCGGACCAACTTTGGCGGAAGGCTGGATCCAGCGCGTCGTCAACAACGTCACGCCTTACACGCAACGCATGACCGACCTTTATGAGAATGCGGCTGAGACGACCGCGACGATGATCCAAGCGGCGGGTGCGCCCTACACGGGCGATGTCGCGCTCAACCAAGATAACCTCACGTCCGTTGGTCTCATCCAACTTTATCAGACGCTTCTCAATAAGGCCGAATCGATGTCGATTGCGTCTGGCTCGGGCACAGGGATTAACGATGCGGACGTCAACAAGCAACTCCTGCTTGCGACGGAACGTCTTGCTGATATGTACACGGTCCTCGGCAACGATGCTTATTCGGACGCGCTCAATCCAACGATTGGCTTTGGCACGTCTTCCGATACGGCTTCGGCCATCACATCCTATGGTGCGGCGACTTCGGAACTCTTCTGTTTCGACAACCAAGTTTCAACCTTGCTTGATGAAGAGCTCGCCCTCTTGCGTGGTCGCACAGGCGAAAACAATCCGTCGGTCGAAACCTCGCCTTTCTACAACCGCCTCATTTGGAACTATACGCGTGGCATCACGGCCGGCGAAGTAGCCTACACCGTCAACTACAACATCAACTCCTCAAATGGCGATGCGAAGCTTGATGAAGAAGACGCCGCCAAGCAATATCCACAAGGTCACGGCGATGCATGGGGCCACTACCTGAGCGCACTCTCAAGTTACTATCGCCTCCTGCGCAACCCTTACTTCACGTGGCCTGTCTCGCAAATGCAAATGCTCGTTTCTGACGCGGTTGTCGATGTCGATTATTACGATGAACAACGCTTCGCCGAAATCGCCAACAAGCTCGCCACAACCGCGGAAGAAGTTACGACGCGCACCGCTCTCAAGGCTTGGCGCGACAATGGCGGCGCCAATAGCGCGGGCTACCTCGATGATGACACGGAGCGCAACTTCGGCTACGGCGAATGGGCGACGCGCGGCGCAATTGCGGGCGTGGCCAACTGGATGGTCGCCAACGCCATCCTCCCCGAAGCCGAATCGTCCGAAGTTTACTATCGGTTGCTCTTTGATGAGGGAACGAGTCTGGGGTGCACCAACATTCCCATTTCGGTAGAATCTGCCGCGGAAACAGGTTGGACGCTTGAATTCCAACTTTCAGCTCCAACCAATACGCAACATCTAGGCCAAGGCCCCGTCTTCATGCTTTTGGGCAATCCATCGGAAGATGGACTTTCTGTTGGCGTCCCTGAGACCATTACTGATGACACAGTGGGCCTCACAGGATACCTCGCGATCAACGTGACGGACGATGAAGATAAAGGAATTATTGTTGCTTATAATTTCCTAAATTATGTTTTGCCTGTGACGAATATGGTTGATGTCGTTTACACAAATGAGGCGGGGCAAATCGTCACTGAGCAAGCCGAGTCCGTTGAATATGAGCGTCGAGTCAAAGAAATGCCTGATACAATTACATCGGCGGAAGTGCCGCTTCCTTCTGGCTCACTTATCGCCATTCATCGCGCGAAGTCGGGGCTGATGGATGTGCGCGTCTTGGATGCAAATGGCGTGGAACTTGAGAGGGTTGATCTCAATGGCAATTTGCGTTTTGCTTCTCCCACGACGGCTACGTTTGGCGGCTACGCCTTCAAGGGATTTATCTCGGAAATTCGGGGTTGGGTTGGCTCACGCGCGACGGAGGACTTGCAATGTGAGAGGGCGTATGTGAACCCACGCGATTCAGATCTCCTCTTTTATGTCCGCGGCATTTCAAGCCGTATGACCGATTTGATGCTCGAAGATATCACGCCGGGTCTCGATACACAATGGGATATTTCCAATCCGAATTGGGTGAGCGCAACAGGGACGGGAATTGACGTCAAATTTGCCGATGAAGGCCTCGTGCGTATCGACCGCACCACCGTCACCGAACTCACCAAAATCCCGACCTCTGTCGAAAGCATCCAACGCACAATAGATCGCCTCGATGCAGGTCTCAATCCGCTCGGCATTTCCGACGACGCCATTCCATTTGACATCTCATCCTCCGGCGTCGCAGAAGGCACTTCCACGCACTTCGAACAAGTCGCCGCCCGCGCCGAAACCGCACTCCTCAACGCGGCAAAACTCCTCGACCGCGCCCAAGCCGCCTCCTCCTACCTGCGCCGTCTCCAAAATACTGCCGCGCAAGAAGAAGCCGAAGCCCAACAAAATGAGCTGGACTACGAATCCCAACTCATCGCCATCTACGGCACGCCTTTCTCGGGCGACATCGGCCCCGGCAAAATGTACGAGCAAGGCTACACAGGCCCTGACTACTACCACTACATGTACATGGACCTCTCCGGCTACGGCCTCACCGACCTGAACGACTTCAAGGCCAAATACGCCATCACCTACAGCTCGGGCTCAGACAAGTGGAGCTACTCCTCGATGGAAGAGTTCGCCCAAAACAACTCCAAGCACTCCGCCTCCAACGCCCTCGTCTTCACCGTCTCCGCCAACGGCATCGTCGCGGTCGACGCCGCCAGCCTCGGCTCACGCTCAAGCTACGGCGAAATTCAAGACGCTTATTCCGACTACCTCCTCGCTTACGTGGACGCGCGCAACGCCCTCGGCGCCTACAACAAAATGGTGGACGTCGTCAGCACCGCCTATAGCCAAATCGAATCCGTCTACTCGGACGAGAGCTCGAGCTTTGACGCGAACCAAGCCCTCCACTCCTTCCAGCTCATCAACGCCACGGCCAACATCAACCTCAATAACGCGGCCAATGTCCTTGATCTCGCAATGAGGACCTCCAAATCCGCAAACGCCATCGCCGTTAACTCAACTCCTGCCGTCCTTGGCGTAGGCCTCACCGCGGTCTTCTCGCCGCAATCTGCCGTCAAGGCCCTCGTCAGCAATGCAAATGTCGCCTTGCAAAACGGAATTGGGGCCTCCATGATCACGGTCAAGGGCATTCAAGAATTGATTGCCTACAACGAGAAGATTGTCCAATTCGCCGCGAACATTCGCAACGACTATCTCACGTGGCACAAGGCCAAATACACCGCATGGAACAACCTCTACAATTATGTCTCGCAACTTAATTCCGCGGCCCACACCCTCCTCACCGCGATGTCCAAGTTGAACTCCCTCACCGCGGACTTCGATACCATCATCGCCAAGGGCGACCGCCTTCAAAAGGAGCGCGAACTCATCCGCTCCCAACGCGTCAACCGCCTCACCAAAACACGCTACAACGACATGCTCTTCCGCAACCTCCGCGACGCGGCACTTTCACGCTACTCGACCGCCTTTGAAACGGCCCAGCGCCAAGTCTTCCTCGCCGCGCAAGTATACGATTACGAAACCGGCCTCCTCAAAGCCGACCAGACTTCCGGCGAATCCTTCAAGGCCGAAATCATCGGCGCACGCGCACTCGGCAATGTCGACCTCTCAACCGGCAAGCCTTCCCTCGGCTCCGGCAACGGCGATGCGGGCCTTGCCGACATCCTCGCTCGCCTCGAATCCAATTACGCCGTCCTCAAAGGCCGCCTCGGCATCAACAACGCCCAGGCCAACACCACCTCCTTCTCCCTCCGCCGCGACCTCTTCGAAATCGATACAACTGCCGCGGGCGACGCCGATTGGAAAAAGGAACTCTCCAAATATCTCGTCGACGACCTCCTCTCCAATTCCGAGTTCGCGCGCTATTGCCAGTCCTTCGCCTCGACCTCTGGCCTCAACACGCAAGAGCCCGCCCTCGTCATCCCATTCTCCTCGACAATCGACTTCGGCAAGAACTTCTTCGGCAAAACTCTCAAGGCAGGCAGCGCGGCACTTCCAAGCTCCTACTACGCCACCAAGATCCGCTCCGCCGCCGTCAAGTTCGAAAACTACAATAAACACTTGACCACTTCTGCCGCGGACGCCCTCGCCTCCACGCCCTCCGTCTACCTCGTCCCCGTCGGCATCGACCGCATGCGCACCCCAGGCGACGACACGGATACCGTCCTCAACTTCTCTGTTGTCGACCAAGTCATCCCCGTCCCCTACGCCATCGGCTCCACCGAACTCGACAAGGTCGACTTCTCAACTCTCTCCTCCGGCTACGTCGGCACAGGCGAAGTCTCATCCCGCATCCGCCGCTTCCCAGCCTTCCGCGCCCAAACAGGCAATACCGCCTCCGACGCCTCCCGCGCCACCACCCGCCTCATCGGCCGCTCCGCTTGGAACACACGCTGGCTCCTCATCATCCCCGCGGGCGACATGCTCGGCGGCTCCATGGAAGATCGCCAAAAAGCCCTCGACATCTTTATCAATGGCCTCGACTCCAATAACGATGGCACGCTCGATGTCTCGCCCGTGACTGATATCATCCTCACGCTCGATACCTACTCCAACTCCGGCAACTAATCAAGAGAGGAACTTCCACATGAAAAATATTTCTCACCTCTTCCTCCTCGCCGCGGCACTTTTCACCGCGCCATTCACAACTTTTGCCGCGGACGCCTCCCTCCCGTCCTTCATCTACACGGGCCGCCTCACCGACTATAAAGGTGAAGGCCTCGACGGCGCCTCCGAATCCAAAGCAGAAATCCGCGCACGCTCCACAAACGGCGTCATCCTCGCGCGCGCCAACATCATCGCCTCCACAAACGATACCGCCGCCAACTTCGTCCTCTACATCCCTATGGCCAATGCGCCGCGCACCGACGCCGCCTGCACAGGCGACAAACTCACCTTCGAAATCGAGTATACTCTCAACGGACAAAAAATCATCTACAACGCCTCCAACTCTTTTGCCGCGGTCGGCCTCCCCGGCCGCGCCTCAACTCTCAACCTCTTCGCCACAACGTGCTCCAATTCCTACGGCGTCCCAGACGACTACATCAACGAACTCCTCGAATACGCCGCCGAAAATGGCTACAACTACACCTCCTACGACCCCAATGCAGATTGGGATGGCGACGGCGTCTCCAACTATAACGAATGGCTTGCCGGCACCGACCCACTCAATGAAAACGACTTCCTTCGCTTCCTCTCCTTCGATCACGTCGCATCCAACGCCAACGTGATGGAAGCCACCTTCCTCCCCGCTCGTTCCCACGCCTACTTCATCGAACGCGCCGCGTCCGAAGATATGTCCGACGCCGGCTTCGACCAACGTCAACACGCCGCAAATTCTGCCGCGGACGCCCCCAAGCGCACCTACCTCGTCACACCGAATACCGACCCCGATACGACCGCCCTCTACCTCTTCAAGGAAGGACCCTCCTCGGTCTATCGCCTCAAGGTGGAACAATAATGCTCGCCTCTTCTCTCGTCCTCGCCGCGGCACTCACTTTCTCCTCCTATACGAATGTGGCTGGCCAAGTCCTCCACGCCGCGCCCATCGCCTTGACGAACAATCTCGTCACCTTTCAAACGAAGTCCTCAAAGCGCACCTTCCCAATCAAGATCTTTCCACTTTCGGAGCAACAGCGCATCAAAACGGCTTTGGGTCTCCCGCTCGAGGATAAGAAACCGCCGCGGAAGCGAGACTTAAAGGCCGACTTTGAACGGCGCCGCAAGCTTCTTGAAGAGTACGAAGAGGCTTCGCGCATGAACAAATAAGAAGCACCGCGGCAGTTTTCCCTAAGAGAGCCTGGAAACGGACCTAAGAGAGCCTGGAATTGGACCATCCTTTCAGGGGGTATTGACCAATCTGAAGGGGAGGGAGGAGAGCTTTGCAAGAGTTGCGCGGCAGATTTTCTGCGGATTGTGTTTGAAAGTGCCGCGGAAATATGGTATAATATACGGCGTTCGAGAGGACTAGGCTATGGTCGACTATGAAGAGCTAAAGAAGAAGTTTCCGGCGAAGAATCCGGAAGACGAGAAGAAGCACGCCGCGACGAAGGCGGCTGTGAAGCGTATTGCACGCGATTTTGAGAGGAAGCGCCGCGAGCTCAATTTGAATGGGGCGAGTTCGAAGCGTTCGCCGCTCTATTATTTGGTGATTGTTTTCATTTTGTTGATTGTGGGCGCGAGTGTGTTGAGTGTGGCGACAGGCAAGGTGGGATTGGGGAAGAAGCAGGTTTCGCGCGCGGCGATTCAGTCGAGGAAGTCGATTGATGCGCTTGCGATTGCGTGTGGGCGGTACAAGTTTCATGTGGGGCGGTATCCGACGACGGCGGAGGGGTTGGAGGAGCTTGCGCGGATTCGGCCGGAGTTGAAGGGTTGGTTTGGTCCGTACATCAAGAAGGTGGTGAAGGACCCGTGGGGGCATGATTATGTGTATGAGGAGCGCGAGGGGGGCGGGCATCCTGTTTTGTATTCGAAGGGTCCGGATGGGCGCGCGGGGACGACGGATGATGTGTTGCCGTCGCAGGCGATTTTTGAGGAGCCGTTTCGTGATACGACGTGGACGAATCATTGGGTGCCGTATAATTTGCGCGGCATCGTTGTGGCGCCGGATGAGGCGACGAAGAAGGCGATTCAGGAAGAGGTCAAGAAGTACTAAGGATTTTAAATTAACAATCTAAAAGAGGAAAAGAAAATGAATTACAAAGAAGCAGAGAAGATGCTCACGGCGTGTGGGCAGGAGCAGGTGCTGGCGTATTGGAAGACGCTTGGCAAGAAGGAGCAGGCGGCGCTTTTGGAGCAGATTGCGACGTTGGATGTGAAGAGTTTGGCGCGGTGTCAGGAGGCGTTGAAGAAGGGCGCGGAGGTGCCAGATTCGTCGAAGGGCGTGGCGCCGAAGGTGGCGCAGTTGAAAGGTGCCGCGCTCAAGAAGGCGATTGCGGCAGGCGAGGAGGAATTGAAGGCGGGGCGCGTGGGCGTGTTGCTCGTCGCGGGTGGCCAAGGTTCGCGGCTTGGGTTTGATGGGCCGAAGGGATGTTATCCGATTGGGCCGATGACGGATGCGCCGCTTTTCTATTTTCATGCGCGGAAGATTTTGGCGAAGACGCTTCGGTATGGGGCGCGGATTCCGTTTTATGTGATGACGTCGGAGATGAATAATCAGGCGACGATTGAATGTTTTGAGGAGAACAATTATTTTGGGCTCGACCCGAAGGATGTGTTCTTCTTCACGCAAGGAATGTGGCCGGGCATGACGAAGGATGGGAAGATTATTCTCGATAAGCCAGGGCACATCTTTATGAGTCCAGATGGGCATGGCGGGTTGCTGGCAGCGTTGAAGCGGTCGGGGGCGTTGGCGGATATGAAGAAGCGCGGCATCAAGTCGGTCTTTTTCTTCCAGGTGGATAATCCGCTTGTGGAGATTGCGGACCCGGCGTTCATTGGGTATCACGTGATGGAGAAGTCGGAGTACTCGTTGAAGTTGTGTGCGAAGCGTGATCCGTTTGAGAAGGTGGGCATGCCGATGAAGTTTGGCAAGACGTATCGGATGGTGGAATATACGGAGATGACGGACGAGCAGTGCAAGCGCAAGGGCAAGGATGGGAAGCTGTATTTCCTGTATGGGTCGCCGGCGATTCATGTGTTTGACCGTGCGTTTTTGGATGCGGAGGCGACGAAGGCGATGCCGCTGCATTTGGCGTTCAAGAAGATTCCGATGGTGGAGAAGGGGAAGGTCGTGAAGCCGACGGAGCCGAATGGATACAAGTTCGAGAAGTTCATTTTTGATATTCTGCCGAATGCGAAGCGCGCGGCGTTTTTGGCGTTCGATCAGAAGGATGAGTTTTCGCCTGTGAAGAATGCGGAGGGGGCGGATAGTCCTGCGACGTGCAAGGCGGACATGCGTGCGAAGTGGGTGCGGATGCTGGCGGCGGCGGGCGTTGAGGTCAAGAGCGATGTGGCGATCGAGATTGATCCTGCGTATGCGCAAGACGCGGCAGATATTAAGGAATATGGGCTTTACTTTGCGCTCGGTTGCGAGTGCTGTCACTAAGATAAGGAAAAGAAAATGACAAACTTCATTCGTACGATTGTGATGTTGGGCGCGGCACTTTTTGTGCGCGGCAGTTTTGCCGCGGGCGAGGTGGCGCCGCAGTTTTGCGTGGCCAAGAGCGTGTGGGCAAAGGGCGAGGAAAAGACGCCGAATTTGAACTTGCGTTTTGCGGCGACGGTGGATGTGAGCGCGGCGAATTCGGAGCGCGTTGTGTTGCGTGCGACGGGTGCGAGCGTGTATCGCATTCGTGCGAATGGGGAGTTTGCGGGGTATGGTCCGGCGCGGGGTCCGGAAGGGATTGATCGCGTGGATGAATGGGATTTGTCGCGGTTTGTGAAGGGCGGCAAGTTGGACGTGCAGATTGATGTGGCGGGGTATAATTGCGAGAGTTATTACTTACTGGATCAGCCGTCGTATTTGCGTGCGGAGGTTGTGTGCGGAGAGAAGGTTTTGGCGGCGACGGGCGTGAAGGGATTTGAGGCGAAGCGGCTCGCGAGAGAACAAAAAGTGCCGCGGTTTTCGTATCAGCGGCCGTATTCGGAAGTGTGGCGCATGACGGTGAAGGGCGAGGAAGAGAAGGGCGCGGTTGAGCTTGCGGTGCAAAGGGATAAGCAGTTTTTTCCGCGGCGGGCGAACTATCCAGACTTCCATGTGATTCAGGCGGTGAAGAAGTTTGAGGAAGGAAAAATTCGATTTGATAAGGACGCGGAAGTGAAGTATTTCCCGTGGCGTTGGGACACATGGTCGAAGGATAATCCGCGGCGTGGATTCAATCGTGAGAATTGCACGCGTGTGCCGATTGAGGAAGTTCAAAAGTATGTCGCGGATGCGAATGGGAAGGACGGCGTGTATGAATCGTGGGACTTGGGGCGTGAGCTTTCGGGGTTCTTTGGTGGGAAGGTGAGCGTGACGAAGCCGTGCACGGCGTACATTGTGTTTGATGAGATTTTGATAGATGGCAAGATTGATTTCTTGCGCGCGAATTGTTGCAATGTGTTGACGTTTGATTTGGCGGGCGCGGGCACGTACAACGTGGAAGGGTTCGAGCCAAATACGTTTCGGTATGCGAAGTTTATTGTGACGGATGGCGCGGCAAAAATTGAGGCGCCGTATATGCGCACGTATGAAAATCCGGATGCGAATAAGTTTGTGTGGAAATCGAAGGACGAGGCGTTGAATAAAATCTTTGAAGCGGCGCGGGCCACCTTCGCGCAAAATGCGGTGGACGTCTTTACAGATTGCCCAGGACGTGAGCGTGCGGGCTGGCTGTGCGATAGCTATTTCACGGCGCGCGTTTCAAAGATGTTGACGGGTTCGACGAATTTGGAGCGGCTGTTCCTTGAGAACTTTTTGTATGCGAAGGAAGAGTTGCCCGATGGCATGTTCCCAATGTGTTATCCCGCGAATCATACGCCGAATAACTTCATCCCAAATTGGGCGATGTTCCTCGTTTTGGAATTGCAAGAATATGCCGCGCGCAGTGGCGACACCGAACTCATCGCGCAATACAAGGTGCCGATTCAGAAGCTCGTCACGTTCTTTGAGAAGTACGAAAACAAAGATGGCATCCTCGAAAATTTGCCGTCGTGGATTTTCATTGAATGGTCGGACGCGGGCAATTTCGTGCGGCCGATTAGCTATCCTTCGAACATGTTGTATGTGGGGATGCTGCGGGCGGCCGCGGCACTTTATGGGCGCGAGGATTGGATGAAGAAGGCGGAGGCGCTTGCGAAGACGATTCGCGCGAAGTCGTTTGATGGCACGTGGTACACGGATGATGGAAAGCATCACACCGAAGTTTGCCAATACTACGCGTTCTATTTTGGGATTGCGAACTCGACCGATGACGCGGCACTTTGGAAGAAGCTGACGACCGACTTCGGTCCGCAGCGCCTTGAAACAAAGGCGTATCCAGATGTGCCGTATGCAAATGCATTCATTGGAAATTATTTGCGCCTCGAAATTCTCTCGCGCTATGGCTTGAAGGAGCAAGTTCTTCGCGAAATCAAGGGCTACTTTACGATGATGGCGGACCGCACGGGGACGTTGTGGGAACACAATCGCCCCGAAGCGAGTTGTTGTAATGGGTTTGCGAGCCACGTCGCGTTCGTTCTCGCACGTGAAATGCCGGAGTGCATTCAAAAGAAATAAGGAAGTTTACGATGGCTAAATCGATTCAAGATATCGTTGATCTCGCGAGTGCGTATTATGGCAGCGCGGTGCTTTTTGCCGCGATTGATTGCGACATTTTTGGGCAAGTCGCGCGCGGCACTTTTGTTGCGGCGACGCGTGGGCTGCGGCTTCTCGCGGATGCGTGCGTAGCGGAAGGCTTACTCGAAAAGAAGGCAGACGGGACGTATGTAAATACGCCGGCGGGGAGCGCGGCACTTGTTCCAGGCGGCGCGGCAGATTTGACGAAGGCCATTCGTTATAATCGCGATGTCTATCCAGCGTGGGGCAAGCTTGCAGAGTTTGCGAAAACGTCAAAGAGCGTTGAAAAGCCCGAGATTCATTTGGGTGAAGATGCGGCGCGGACGAAGGCGTTTGCCGCGGCGATGTTTGGTCGTGCGATGGGAATTGGGCGCGGCGTGGTGCCAATGTTGCAGGGAGGGCTGTCGGGCCGCGTCCTTGATTTGGCGGGCGGGCCCGGTGCGTATGCGATTTTGATGTGCCAGGCCAATCCCACGATGACGTGCGTAACGGTCGACCTCCCCGCAATTGCCGCGGAAGCGAAAAACTATGTCGCGCAATTTGGCCTCGCATCGCGCATTGAATGTCGCGCTGGGAATTATCACACCGATGAATATGAAAGTGCCGCGTATGATGCGGTGACAATCTTTGGCGCATTGCATCAAGAA
>CAVIVB010000003.1:0-18422 GCA_963645785.1 bacterium | reverse complement strand
GACCCCGCCGCGACCAGCCGCATGGAAGTCGTTATGGCCTATCCGGGCCTTTTTGCAACAACGGTCCATCGCCTCGCGCATGAACTCTATCTCCTCAAGGTGCCCATCATTCCGCGCATTATGTCGGAGCTTGCACATTCCAAGACGGGCATCGATATTCATCCCGGCGCGACGATTGGTGAGCATTTCTTTATTGACCACGGCACGGGCGTCGTGATTGGTGAGACGTGTGTGATTGGGCGCAACGTCAAGCTCTACCAAGGCGTCACGCTGGGTGCACTTTCATTTGAGAAGGATCCGACGACGGGCGCGCTTGTGAAAGGCGTCAAGCGCCATCCGAATGTGGAAGACGATGTTGTCATTTATGCGGGCGCGACCATTCTTGGCGGCAATACAACAATTGGTCAAGGCTCCGAAATTGGCGGCAACGTCTGGATCAAAGATTCGGTTCCGCCACATTCGCGCGTCTACAATAAACCACCTGCCCCCGTTATTCGGTCGATTGATTCATGACCTTTCACGCGTTCGCGCTCCTGGCCGTCATTGTCGGCACATGGAATGGAAAGTGGTTTCCATCGGGACGCGCTGAACATCGCGAAAGTCCAGAGATCGAAGAACGCACGATTGACCAAACAGGCCGCATCTTTCGCGACGCCCTCAAAGAACTTGATCCACTCGGCACGAATGATTTGATTTTGTGCTTCAATGAATTTCGCGATCCTGAAACGGCCGCGGCACTTTGCCAAAAGATGGGGCGCACGAATTTGACCGTTGCTGTCACCACACGCTATCGCCGCCGCGACCGATACGATGGCCAGCAAGATGTCATCATGACCACCTTGCCGATTGTGGAATCGAGCTTCTCCGTTTGGAAGCGCCCGAACCGTAAACATTATCCGCCGCGCGGGGCGGCTTTCGCGGCACTTTTGATTGAGCCGAGTACAACTGCCGCGGTCTATTGCGTGCATCTCAAAAGTAATTATGGTGCGACGACGGGCGACAAACAAAAAGCGAATCGTGCGAAACGTGCACAGGCGATTGACCAACTTTTGAAAGATGTGCCGCGGAAGGGGGCGCAGGCCACATTCGTGTGTGGAGATTTCAATGCGGATAAATGGCGGGCGGAATTTGCCGATGAAACAATTTTTGCCGCGTTTGAAAAGGCTCGCTTCTTGAATGTTCTCGAGATGCTTCCTACGGCAGAACGTGCGACGTACCCCAATCGATGGCATGGAAATAGCACATTAGACTATATTATGTGCCGCGGATTTGAGGTTGAGGCCCCGCCTTTGATTGTTTCGAGTGAGGGTATTTCCGACCATCATATTGTCCTCGTCCGCGGCAGATTTGTTGGGGCTGATTAAAAAACCCCCTTTTTGGGGGTACGAAAAGGGGGTTTTCGGGGGTGTAAAAAGGGGGTTTTTGGGGGGTACGAAAAGGGGGTTTTCAAGAGTGCCGCGGGAAGGCGGGGAATTTACGCGCGTAACTCAGCAAGATTATGGCCATAACTTGCTGGGATTATGGTCATAACTTGGTGGAATTATGGGGGAATATGAGGGCAATTATGGGGGGTCAAGCACAACATGAGGTCCTTAGGATTTAGCGTGTAAAAAGGACTTAGGGGATGAATAAGAGCTGAGGGGATGGGAGGGATAGTCGCGGCGGGTTTGATGGGCTCGATTGGCGGGTTTGTGCCGCGGACGTGGGCTGCGGTTGGGACGGGTGTTTGAACAGCCTCCGTACCTCCAAGAGGGACCGCGGCAGATTTTTTTTGCGGTTTGTTATGGTAATTTGGCGCGAAATATGGTATAATATATTTCATTCGTTCGAAAGTAGAAGGACACGATTATGAAGAAGTTGATAGTTAGTGCCGCGGTTGTGGCGGTGAGTTTGTTGAATGTGATGGGCGCGGCGGTGAAGCCGGT
Organism: bacterium; assembly: GCA_963645785.1. Taxonomy (GTDB): domain Bacteria; phylum Verrucomicrobiota; class Kiritimatiellia; order RFP12; family UBA1067; genus UBA1067. The sequence goes on along the minus strand of CAVIVB010000003.1, from coordinate 16,497 downwards.
CGCCGAGTTTTGGATTTCTCCGAAAGGGGATGACAAGGCGGCAGGGACGAAGGCGGCGCCAGTGAAGACGTTGAAGGCGGCGTTGCGTCAGGTGCGGAATGTGGAGAAGGAAGGTGAGAAGGTGATCATCTTCAAGGATGGGTTTTATTCGTTTGAGGAGCCTGTGACGATTTTGTCGACGGATTATGATTTGACGATTCGGGCGGAGCATAAGGGGAAGGCGGTTTTGTCGGGTGCGATTGAATTGAAGGGTTGGCGGAAGGATGAAGAGGATGAGCGTTTTTTGGTGACGGAGTTGCCGTTTGAGCCGAAGGCTGGGGATGGGCTTGTTTTGATTTGCAATGACAAGTGGTGTGAGATTGCGGAGTTTCCGCAGAAGGGGCGGTTGCAATATAAGGCGAATGGGTCGAGCAGGGTGATGAATTATGATGAGAAGTCGCTGCCGGATGGGATGAGTTTTGAGGGGATAGATTTGGCGAGTGCGTGGCTGATCATACCGCAGGAGTGGGCGACGACGCGGACCTTGATTCGGGAGATGGATTTGGAGGCGAAGACGCTGACGCTTGCGTCGAAGACGGGGATGCCGATGGGGCAATACAATCAAGGATTTAAGTTGTTCAACACGCGGCATGGTTTGACGGAGAGGGGGAAGTGGATGTTTGAGGCGACGGGGCGGAAGGTTGTGTATTGGCCGCGGGAGGGTGAGAGCGCGGCGAATTTGAAGGCGAGTTTGTCGCGAGTTGAGAACATTATTGATATGCAGTCGGCGAGCGGAGTGAAGATTGAGGGGTTGGTGTTTGAAGGGTGTTTGATGCGTGCGGAGAACAACAACATTTGGGCGGCGAGAGGGGCGAACGCGCCCATTTCGGCGAAGAATTCGCGCAACATTTTGATTGAAGATGTGGAAATTCGCAACACGGCGGAGGATGGTGTTTTCATGTTGAAGCCGGTGAATTCGTTTGTGCGGAGGAGTCACATTCATGATGTGGGGAGTGCCGCGGTGAATTATGCGGATGGCGGCAATGGGAGCGGAGTTGAGTGGAGTCATGTGCATGATTTTGGGCGGTCGTCGATGAATGCGAATGGGATTGGGCTGCAGTTGAATCGGCCGATGTGCGTGGGGAATGTGATTCATGATGGGCCGGGGAATGGTGTGACGATGTGGAATTCGAATGGCGGGGGCGAGTTTGCGTCGAATGAGATTTACCGCGTGATGAAGGTGCAGCGTGATGGTGGCGGGTTGTATGGCGGATATGTGGACATGGTGATTCGTGATAATTACGTGCATGATATGGGGGGCTGGGTTGGATTGTATGCGGATGAGGGGTCGCAGCGGGTTGTGTTTACGCGGAACAGGTTTGAGAATTGTTGGTGGCCGATGCATGCGCATTGTTCGCAATTCATTGTGGTGACGAACAATGTGTTCAAGAATTCGGGCGGTATGCGTTTCTCGTTTCAGAATTCGGGACATAATACTTTTAGCGACAACAAGATTTACACGAAGGAGATGATTAAGAGCGACCCGTATGTGAACAACTGCGATGAGTGGGCGCGCAATGAAGTGTTTTTGGAGCAGGCGGATGGGACGTACAAGTCGGCCGGGAAGGTGACGTTGGAGCGTGAGAAGGGCGCGGCAAAAACGTGGGGGCTCAATTACATTCAAGGGTCGTACACGTTGCCGATAAATGATCGTGGGGAAGTGAATTATGGGGCGTTTCCGATGAAGTGGAATACGTGCCCGTACACGGACTTTGGGATGGATGGGTACCCGGTGCTTGGGGTGCCGAATTCGCAGGTGAAGTTGGCGTATGATGATTGTTATTTGTATGTTGGGTTTTCGCGGAATTACAATGCGTTGTGCGGATATTTGGGGATGCAGAATTTTACGAGTCGCGGGTGGAAGCATTGTGACGCGGCGCGAGTGGTGTTTGAGAATGGAAGTGTGTTGACGGTGTATCCGACGGGGGATTTTGAGACGAGTGGGAAGGATTTGCAATTGGAGAAGGGCGATGTGAAGGTGGCCACTGGCGGGAAGATTGTTGTGGTGCGGATTCCGTTGGAGCATTTGGATATTGCGGGCGCGAAGAAGGGTGGCGTCAATTTGGAAAGTGGTATGGGTGGAGATGATATGGTGTTGGATGACATGATGACGGATGAGGCGACGGAAGAAAGTGCCGCGGGGCAGGGGAAGGCGCGCACGATTATGAATGTGCTGGGGTGCAAGTTGAAGTTCAATGCGATGATTTGGGTGGAGGACTTGCGCGAGGTGAAATGTATCGCGGCGCCAGATGGGAAGAATTTGGCGATGGGGACGATTGAGTTTACAGGTAAGAAGCCCAAGAAGTAAGATTTGGAAAGTGCCGCGGTGACAAAATGTGCCGCGGTGGGACAAGTTGAAACAGGGGGTGTGACAAGTTGTCCAATGGATGGGGTGGCGCGGCAGTTTTTCCGCGTTGGCATGGTGTATGCTGATTCCTTTTGTGTTGAGACAAAAGATAGAACAACAGAAAGGACAAATAAAAATGAATACACTAATGAATTTGGATCCATGGAGTTTCCTGGATGACTTGTTTGGGACGAACAATCGGGCGTTCCAGAATATGCGGGCGCGTGCCGCGGGGCGGTTTCCTCCTGTGAATGTATTCCTGGATGATGATGCACTCATCATTGATTTGGAATTGCCGGGGAAGGGGCCGAAAGATGTGGGGCTGACGCTTGAACCTGAGGCAGTTGTGATTGCGGACAAGCCGGCTGAGGAAATTGACAAGGCGACGGGCAAGGCGGTTGAAGTTCAGCCGGCGTGGTCGCGGCGTTTGGAATTGCCGTTTCGTGTGGATGCGGATAAGGCAAATGCGAAGTTCGAGAATGGTATTTTGCGGATTGAACTGCCGAAAGCGGAAGCGGCGGGCGTTCGTCGGATTGCTATTCAAGGCTAAATAAAAAAAGATACGAAAGGAGAATTCAAAATGAAAGACGAAAAATATGTTGTGCCGACGGCGGTGTTGACGGAAAAGCCGGAGGAATATGAACTCAAGATTGAGGTTCCTGGCATTGGGAAAGATGAAGCGGAATTGCATTTGGATGGCAAGACGCTGACATTGAAAACCCACGCCAAGTACCAGAATCCGGCGGGCTTCAAGGAAATCGCAAAAGAATTCGAACGGCAGAATTATGCCATCAGCGCAGATTTGCCGGAGCTTGCGAACCCTGAAACGCTCGCGGCAAAATTGGAGAATGGGTTGCTCGTCATCACGATCAAAAAGCGTGAAGAGACGCAAGGTAAGAAGATTGCGATTCAGTAAAAACTGCCGCGGTCAGGTAAGGGGAAGTACGCGCGTAGTCTAGCTAGGATACGCGCGTACTTCAATTAATTCTTGCGCGTACTTGGGGGACTAAAATAGCCCCTACCAATCTGGGCCAAAATATGGTATAATATGGGGCATGATTCTTGAGAAAATAGCTTCGGAACCTGACAAGTTCTCGTTCGACATTGAAACGCTGGGGCCTTGCAAGATTGCCTCGCCTGTGCGGAAACATGAATTCGTTCATGAAGGGGAGCGCATTTACGTTTCGGAAAATGCCTCCTATACGAAGGAAGCAACGGAGCGGCTGGGGCATGTGCCGACGTTTGAGCGCGCAGGCCCAAAGCCGAAGATTTTTCATGATCCAAGTTGGACGCGCGTTGGGATTGTGACGGCGGGCGGGCTGTGTCCAGGTTTGAACACGGTCATCAAAGGGCTTGTTGAGATTTTGAATTACGACTATGGTGTGAAGAATATCTTCGGGATTCGGTATGGGTATGCGGGGTTGAATCCAGTGTTTGGGTATCAGCCGATTATGCTCAATCCGGATGTGGTCGATACGATTCACGAAGTGGGCGGGACGATTTTGGGGTCGAGCCGCGGGCAGCAGGCGGCGGAGACGATTGTTGATACGCTTGTTAGGATGAGCATCAATGTTTTGTTCTGCATCGGTGGCGATGGATCGCTTCGTTGCGCGGCAGATGTTGCCGATGAAGTTAAGCGCCGCGGATTGAAGATTTCGGTCGTCGGCATTCCGAAGACGATTGATAACGATTTGATGTTTGTGGGCCGCAGCTTTGGTTTTGAAACATCTGTCGCGGAAGCGGCGAACGTCATTCGTTGTGCGCATGTGGAGGCGAAAGGCACGCCGCATGGCATCGGGCTCGTCAAGTTGATGGGGCGCGATTCGGGCTTTATTGCCGCGGCCGCATCGATTGCAAACCCGGTCGTCAACTTCTGTTTGATTCCGGAAATGCCCTTTACGCTGGAGGGCTCACACGGGCTTTTGAAGGCGCTTGAGAATCGTTTTGCCGCGGGTAAGTCGCACGTTGTGATTGTGGTGGCGGAAGGCGCGGGGCAGGACCTTATTAAGGAAGCGAGCGAGAAGCGCGACGCGAGCGGGAATGTGCTCAAGAAGGACATCGGCGAATTTTTGCGGCAGAAGATCAATGATCATTTCAAGGAGCTTGGTGTTCCGTCGAGCGTGAAGTATTTCGACCCGAGCTATACGATTCGGTCGTGCCCGGCGCGTGGCACGGATGCGATTCGTTGCTACATGCTGGCGCGCAATGCCGTGCATGCGGCGATGGCGGGACGCACAAATTGTGTCGTCGGGAATTTGGGCGAGAGTTATGCGCTCGTGCCAATTCGGCTCGCGACGATTGAACGCCAGAAGATTCGCCTCGACGATGAAATGTGGCGTAGCGTGATGGATGCAACGGGGCAGGAGTTCTATTTTGGATTCCGCTCGCCAGGTGCTGACATGTTTGCCGCGCCATAAAAGTGCCGCGCTATGACGATTGACGAACTCAACCAAATTATTGCCGCGGGCGAATTCGATGAATTCATCCGTGTGTGCGAAGCGCGGCAGAATCGTGCGCTCGCGGCGATTGCGGATACGATTGCGGCGAAGAAAGGCGTGCGACTTGTGCTACTCGCGGGCGGTTCCTCGGCCGGTAAAACAACGACGGCGATGCGCCTCGCGACCCAACTGCGCGTGAATGGACTTCATGCGCGGCAGATGTCGACCGACGATTATTTCGTGGGCGACTCGCGCAACCCTCGCGATGAGAATGGTGAGTTCGATTATGAGACGATTGAGGCCGTCGATTCAGAACGCCTCGCGGCAGATTTGAATGCGCTTTTGGAAGGGCGGAGCGTTCATTTGCGGCGTTTCAACTTTTGCGCGCATGAGGGCTACGACATGGAAGAAGAAACGTCCGTGCCGAATGATTGTTGCATCATTTTGGAAGGCATCCATGCGCTCAATCCACGCTTGGCCGCGGCGGTTGATGACGCGTATAAGTTCCGCTTGTTCATCGAACCGAAAGAACAGCCCGAAGTCTTTTTCAAGACGCGCCTCCCGTCGACCGATGCACGCCTTTTGCGGCGCCTTGTGCGCGACAATCGCTTCCGCCGCCTCGACCCAATGGACACATTTCGCATTTGGCCGAAGGTGCTCGCCGGCGAAGCGAAGTGGATCAATCCTTTCCGCGGCAATGCCAATGCGGAGTTTGATTCGTCTTTGGCGTATGAGCTTCCCGTGTTGAAACCCTACGCGGCGGGACTCCTCGCGCAAGTGCGTATTCGCGATCCAAAGAACACATTGGCGGAAGCCTTGTGTGATTTACTCGCGATTATTCGCGATATGCCGCCGTGTGCGGTGCCAGGAGATTCCATCCTGCGCGAAACAATCGGTTCTAGCCAGTTGCAGTACTAGTGCTTACGAATGCCTCGTGGAGGATAATGTTCACTTTGCGCGGCGGATTTTAGGTGGGAGAGAGAGATGTCAGGGCGGTCAAGGGCTTTCGTCAGGTGTTTCCAGGGGAGAATTTAGGTAAATCTTGGCAAGATTTTTAAAATTCTTGGCAAGATTTTCGGAATTCTTGGCAAGATTTTGGAAAATCTTGCCAAGATTATGCTAATGTGCTTGCATTTTGGACCTGAATATGGTATAATATGGGTCAAATTATCTCAAAAGAGAAGAAAGGTTTCTGATTATGCTATACTTGGATTATACGGCTAAAAAGCTTACGACGAATGGTAAGAAGATGGGCTATCGGCTTGTTCCGAAGCTTCGTCCGACGAAGTCGAGCGCGGAGGTTTTTGAGGAGCTCGTCAAGGAGACGGGTATGAATTTGCCAGCATCGTCGTTGGAGAGTATTTTCAATTCGATTGTGTCGGCGACGGCGCGGCTCGTTGAAAAGGATGGGTGTCCGCGGCGGATTGGGAACTTGAAGTTTGCGCCGACTATTAAAGGAGTAGTGGAAAGTCCGTATAGCGAGTTTGACCCCCAGACGTGTGAGGCCGTGGTGGCGCCATCTTTGCTGAAGGGTTGGGAACGGCAGATTGATTCGGGCGAGGTGGATATTGGGAATGAGAAGATTGGCAAGCGGGTGAGGCTGGTGCCGACGATTGGGACGGTTGGGGTTGGCGAGTGGGGTCGCGGCGATAAGTTGATTTTGCCGGGAGAGAATGTGGAGCTGATTGAAGGGGATTCGGTGAGCGTTGTGTGGATGGAAGGAGAAGTTGAAAAAAGTGCCGCGCTGGAGGTGTTGAGCACGAAGGATTATTTGACGGAATTGAAGTGGCCGGCGGCACTTAATGAGGTGGCGGCAGGGACGAAGGTGACGTTGGTTTGGAAGTCGCGCGGCGGAATTGCGGATGGCGTGTGGCAGACGCGGTGCCGCAAGTTGACGCTGGTAGAAAAAGCGTAACGCTTCGAGGGGGAAACGGAGGGCGCAACAACCCGCGGCAGATCTGCCGCGGGGATTAGGCCTGGGCGTGGGCGATGAGGCAGGGGCGGCCGTGCGTGCCGCGGATGGTGCCGCGTCCAAAGAAGAAAAGTTCGGTTGGGTCGAAGCCAGGCTTATTGTGGATATCGACGTGTGTGGCGAAGTCGGGGGCTTCTTTGTCGTTTGTCCACCATTTATATTCGCACCAGGAGCCGAATTTGGAGAGAAGAATTTCGTGACCGGGAATAGGGGAATCTGGGAGGACGTAGTCGCCTGTTGCGAGGAGGAGGTCGCGGGCTTTGGGGGCGTTTTCACCGTAGAGGGCGCAGAATTCGTGGTCGCACATCGCGAAGGCGGTGGACTGGTAGAAGTCTGGGTAGGAGAGGCCGCCGACGGTGCGGGTGCGGAAGAGTCCGGCTTGGCGAAGTGTGACGTTGGGTCGGACGGGGGCGAGGGTGACGGCGTGGATCTCGTAGTCGCCCATGATTTCGAGTGAGCAATTTTCGCGCGCGGCAAATTGTGTGAGGCGGGAGAGTTGGGATTCGAATTCGGTGAGGGCCGCAGCAGATTTTGGTGAGGAGGGGCCGTATTTTTGGGCGTAGTAGTCAAGCGTTGGGAGGTAGAGGTAGGCGTTGTCGACGGGTGCGAGGCGTGTGAGGGCTTCGAAGTAGTCGAGGCAGGCGCGGCCGACTTTGGGCGAGGCGAGGGGGCCCCAGTAGCGCCAGAGAGGGAAGGCGCCGCAGGTTTTGCGGAGCTGCGCGGTGAGGTCGGTCGGTTTTGTGTAGCAGGCCATCATCATGCCGCCGCCGTGTTTGTGGATGGGGGCGGGCGAGAGGATGGAGGCGACATTTTCGCCGAGGGATTGTTGGAAGAAGTAGAGTCCGGTTGAGGTGGGCGCGGCAGATTTTTCCCAGACGCGGGGGCCTTGGATGAGGCGTGAGCTTTGTTCCCAAAAGAGGGGTTTGCGCAAGGTGGGGAACCAGGTGCCATTGGCGATGAGGCCGTGCTGGGCGGGTGTGAGGCCGGTGCGGAGGGAGGCTTGCGCGACGCAGGTGACGGCCGGGAAGACGGAGGGGCGCGGCTCAAAGGTAAGGCCCGCGAGGCGGGTGAGGTGCGCTTTTTCGAGTGTGGACCAACCGAGGCCCGCGGCAATAACGGTCAACTTTTTCATGTGGGGGAGACCTCCGGGAGAGATTTTTTCATGAGGCGCAAGGCGATGAGAAGTGCCGCGCCAGTGATGAGGAAAGGGCGAACGGGGAAGAGGACGAGGACGATGAGCTGCAAGTAGATGAGGGCGCCAATGAGGATGCCGACGATTTGTTTGCGGCGTGGGTTGAGGTGTTCGCCTTCGGAGTATTTGGTGACGAAGGTGATGAAGAGCGTCCAAAGGAGGAAGAGTGCGGTCATCCAAATCAGATCGGCCTTAGGCGGCAATCCGCCCGAAAGAAAAGGCACAACAACCGCAATGCCTGAAAGAAAATTGAGGCCGCGGCAGAGGCCCATGAGGAGGGCGAATTTCGTGCGGTTGTAGGAGATAATTGCCGCGGTGAGGAGGGCGATTGTGATCCACCATTCGGAGGGGAGGTTGGCGAGGGCGCCGATAATAAGGACGGAGGCGAGGCAGAGGGTGCGGGCGATTTTTGCCGCGGTGAGGGTGAGCGCGCCGGCGGGGATGGGGCGCGAGGCGTCGTCCGTTGGGGCGCCGACGATGTCGTTATCGGCCATACCAAAGAGGTAAATGGCGATGGAGGCGAGCGCGGCGTAGAAGGGGCGTGCGAGGGTGCTGCAGGCGGTTGGGCCGAGGCAGGTCCAGGCGACGGATGCGCCCGCGAGGACGTCACCGGGGACGGTTGGGATGTTGACGATGCGGAAGAATTTGAGCCACGCGAATTTCATATGGGGAGGTCCATAAAGAGGAGGATGAGGTTCGTCAAATTGAAGAGGGCGTGGTTGAGCATGGCGCACCAAATGTGCCGCGTTTTGAAGTAAATCCAGCATTGCGCGAGGCCGAAAAAGAAGAGGGCGAGGAAGGCGTTATCGAGTGCGCGGAAGCCATTGAGGGTGATGGAGCCTTGGATGACTTGCAAGTTGAGGTAATGGACGAAGGAGAAAAGTGCCGCGGACAGGATGGCGGCCGCGGCAGTTATTTGGGGCTTGAAGCGCGGCAGTTTTTTTGCGGTGAGCTTGGCGGGGAGTTTGAAAAGAATGCCGCGGAAGATGAGCTCTTCGAGGAGGGGCGCGGCGAGGACAATCTGTGCGATGAGGGCGACAAGCATTTTGCCGCGGGCATTGCGCACGATGTCGACCGAAGTTTGATTGAGGAGTTCGATACCAAACCAACTCGCGACGAGCTCGGTCAAAAACGAAAGCGCGACCGTGAGCAAGAATACTCCCGGCCACGCCTTGAGAACAAAACGCAGTCTTGCGCCGTTCGTTTCGTTAGGCATCCGCCTGCACCTCGGAGCCCGTGCCGCGGATCTTGATGTGCAATTCGCGCAGCTGCTGTTCCGTGACGTAGTTCGGCGCGTTCATCATGAGGTCCTGCGCCTTTTGGTTCATCGGGAAGGCAATGACTTCGCGGATGTTGGGCGTATCGGTGAGGAGCATGACCATGCGGTCGACGCCCGGCGCGATGCCCCCGTGCGGCGGCGCGCCAAATTGAAACGCGTTGTAGAGACAGCCGAATTTCTCCTTGACGACTTCCTTCGGATAGCCCGCAATCTCGAACGCCTTTTCCATGATGTCGATGCGGTGGTTGCGAATCGCGCCCGAAGAGAGCTCGATGCCATTGCAAACGACGTCGTACTGGTAGGCCTCAATGGCGAGCGGGTCGGGGCCATTGAGCGCCTCAAGCCCGCCTTGCGGCATGGAGAACGGGTTGTGCGAGAAGATGATCTTGCCGGTTTCGGGATCCTTCTCGTAGAATGGGAAGTCCACAATCCAGCAGAATTTGTAGCAATTCTTTTCGCAGACATTGTTCGTCATGTGGTTGGCGATATCGGTGCGCACAAGGCCGGAGAGGCGGTTGCATTCATCGACTGGCGCGGCCATAAAGAAGAGGGCATCGCCCGGTTCCATGCCGACGAGCTTCTTCATTTCTTCAAGCTGCTCGGGCGTGAGGAACTTCGCAATCGGCCCCTTGAGTTCGCCTTCCTTCGTCCACGAAATATAGCCGAGGCCCTTGCCGCCATTTTCCTTGACGAACGCCTCGCGCTTATCAAACCACGTGCGCGTTTCAACGCCGACAATGCCCTTGACGAGCAAGCCCTTGACGAGCCCGCCGCCCGCGACGCACGACGCAAACGCCTTGAACGACGCCCGCGCAAAGAAGTCGCTCATGTTGATCCACTTGAGCGGGTTGCGCAAATCGGGCTTGTCTGAACCATACGTCATCATCGCATCGCGATACTTGATGCGCGGCCACGGCGCATCATTGCACGTCCAGGTCGAGAAGTTGCGGAACGTCTTCGAAACGACGTCCTCGACGACCGCGAAGATTTCATCTTGCGTGACGTAGCTCATTTCAATATCGAGCTGATAGAACTCGCCCGGCGAGCGGTCCGCCCGCGCGGCCTCATCACGGAAGCACGGTGCAATCTGGAAGTAGCGGTCAAAGCCCGAAACCATAAGGAGCTGCTTGAACATCTGCGGCGCTTGCGGCAACGCGTAAAACATGCCGCGGTGAATGCGGCTCGGGACCAAATAGTCACGCGCGCCTTCCGGCGACGATGCCGTCAAAATGGGCGTCTGGAATTCATTGAAGCCCTTCGCCCACATCTGCTCGCGCAAGAAACGAATCACCTTCGAACGAAGGATAATGTTGTTGTGCAACTTCTCGCGGCGCAAATCGAGGTAGCGATATTTGAGGCGCATATCTTCCGATTCGTCGGCCTTTTCATCCGGCACATAAATCGGCGTGACGTCCGACGCGCCTTCCATCACAAGCTCGTTCGCTTCAATTTCAATTTCGCCCGTCGGCAAGTCAGGATTGATTGTGTCGGGCGTGCGGAGTTTGACTTCGCCCGTCACCGTGATGACGCTCTCGAGATGCGCCTTTTCAACGAGCCCAAAGAACGACCGCGACGGATGCACGACGACCTGCGTGAGGCCATAATGGTCACGCAAATCGACGAAGAGGATGCCGCCATGATCGCGCAAGCGGAACATCCAACCCGAAAGACGAACAGTCTTGCCCGCGTCAGCCGCGCGCAATTCATTACACGTATGTGTCCGATAAGGATGCATTGATTTACCTACTTTCAGAAAAGTGGGATATATTATACCATATTTTAGACCAAATTTCTAGTAGGAAAATGTGCCGCGGTTTGTGGGTGGCCGCGGCAGATTTTGAAAGGGTATTTTTGCGCGGCAAATTTTACCGTGTAATCCAGCAAATTTACGCGCGTAACCTAGCTGGATTACGCGGAAAACGTCGCGAAGTTACGCGGAGAATGGAAGTAGGCCCTTTGGGTAGGGGAAAAGTGCCGCGGAGGGTGTAGGAATTGGGTTAGAAAGAAAGTTGAAAATAGTGCTTGCATATTTTTCTGAAATGCTGTATAATGTGTGGCTGTTTTCTAACCGTAATTGGAATCAGTCAAAATGAGTAAAGTTGCGAAGGTTAAACGGCCCGAATTGGAAACGTACGGGATGGACGTCTTCTCTGAGAAGGCGATCCGTCAGTATTTGTCGAAACGCGTTGCGGAGAAGCTTCTTGCGACGATGCGCGAAGGGAAGCCTTTGGATGCGTCGATTGCGGATGAAGTGGCGAACGGGATGAAGGATTGGGCGCTCGATCATGGCGCGACACATTTTACGCATTGGTTTCAGCCTTTGACAGGTGGGACGGCGGAGAAGCATGATGCGTTTTTGGAACCGGTTGGGCCGGCGCAGGCGGTGGAACGTTTTTCTGGGAAGAATTTGATTGGTGGCGAGACGGATGCGTCGAGTTTTCCATCGGGCGGGCTCAGGTCGACATTTGAGGCGCGAGGGTATACGGCGTGGGACCCGACGAGCGCGGCATTTATTAAGCGGCATGAGAATGGTGCGACGTTGTGTATTCCGACGGCGTTTTGTTCGTACACGGGCGCGGCACTTGATGCGAAGACGCCGCTTTTGAGGTCGATTCAAGCGTTGACGCATGCGGTGGAGAGGTTGATGAAGAAGTTTCGTCAGGGGCCTGGGCATGTGGAGATTACGCTTGGTGCGGAGCAGGAATATTTTTTGATTGACCGTGCATTTTACTTGAAGCGTCCAGATTTGTTGCAGACTGGGCGGACGGTGTTTGGTGCGGCGCCTGCGAAGCATCAGCAGTTGGACGACCATTATTTTGGGTCGATTCGGCCGCGGATTTTGAAGTTCATGACGGAGGTTGAGGAGCGGCTTTGGAAGTTGGGGATACCGGCGAAGACGCGGCACAATGAGGTTGCGCCGGCGCAGTTTGAGCTCGCGCCGATGTTTGAGGATTTGAATTTGGCGGTGGACCACAACATGTTGATCATGGAGGTTTTGCGGCAGACGGCGGAGAAGATGGGTTTTGTGTGTTTGTTGCATGAGAAGCCGTTTGATGGTGTGAATGGGTCGGGCAAGCATTGCAATTGGTCGGTGGCGTATGGTGGGAAGAATGTGTTGTCGCCGGGGGACAATCCGCGGGACAATGCGATTTTCTTGACGATGCTGAGTGCGATTATACGCGCGGTGGATTTGCATGCGGACTTGTTGCGGATGACGACGGCGGGTGCGGGGAATGACCATCGGTTGGGGGCGAATGAAGCGCCGCCGGCGATTTTGTCGATTTTCCTTGGGGATGAATTGAACGAGGTGATGAAGGAGATTGAGACGGGGAAGAGTGGCGCGAAGAAGGGGCGCGCGACGATGCAGATTGGGGTGGATACGTTGCCGCCTTTGCCGCGGGATACGACGGATCGGAACCGGACATCTCCATTTGCGTTCACGGGGAACAAGTTTGAATTTCGTGCGCCGGGGTCGTCGCAAAATTGTGCCGCGTCGATGATGGTGTTGAATGTGATTGTGGCGGAATCGATTGATTATATTTGCGATGAGCTGGAGGCGTTGAAGGGGAATGTGAATGCGAATTTGCAGGGGGTGCTGCAGAAGATTATTCGCGCGCACAAGCGGATTTTGTTCTCGGGTGATGGGTATTCGGATGCGTGGCCGAAGGAGGCGAAGAAGCGGGGGCTGCCGAATTTGGCGGATACGATTGAGGCGATTGAGCCGCTGAAAAGTGCCGCGAATCAGGCGCTGATGGAGAAGTATGGGGTGCTGTCGGCAGTGGAGATGGGGAGTCGGTACGAGATTGCGCTGGAGGCGTATAACAGGCGGATTCGGATTGAGGGGAAGGTGGCGCTGGAGATTGCGCGGAGCATGATTCGGCCGGTTGTGGCGGATGAGTTTAGTCGGCTGGCGACGGCGATTGGGCGTGCGCAGAAGGATGGATTGAAGGTTGGGATTATGGGGCTGAAGGCGTTGTCGCTGAAGCTTGGCGCGGGGCTTGACGATTTGCATGTGAAGTGCGAGCGGATGGAGAAGGTGTTGGAGAAGGAAAGTGCCGCGCATACGGAAGTTTTGGCGGCGATGGCGGATTTGCGGCGGACGGTGGACAAGCTTGAGGGGCGCGTCGATGATGGGAAGTGGCCGCTGCCGAAGTATCGCGAGATGTTGTTCGTCTATTAAGAGGAGGAAAACAAGAAGTGGAAAGCTCTGGTGATTTTCTCGTATTCGATCATGTGACGAAGCGGTTTGGCGCGCTCACGGCGGTGAACGACGTGAGTTTGAGCGTGAAGAAGGGTGAGTTCTTTTCGCTGCTGGGGCCGTCGGGTTGCGGCAAGACGACGCTCTTGCGGATGCTGGGCGGGTTTGAGCGGCCGGACTCGGGGCGCATTTATTTGGAAGGCAAGGACATTACAAATTTGCCGCCGAATCAGCGCCGCATTCATACGGTGTTTCAGAATTACGCGCTCTTTCCGACGATGACGATTTGGGATAACATTGCCTTTTCGTTGAAGCTGGCGAAGACGCCGAAGGAAGAGATTGAGGAGCGCGTGGATGCGATGCTGGAGATGATTCAGCTCACCGACCAGGCGTGGAAATATCCGTCGCAGTTGTCGGGTGGGCAGAAGCAGCGTGTGGCGATTGCGCGGGCGCTTGTGGATAGGCCGCAGGTGTTGTTGTTGGATGAGCCGCTCGCGGCACTTGACTTGAAATTGCGTCAGCACATGCTTTTGGAATTGGATACGATTCACGACCAGGTGGGCATTACCTTTTTGTATGTCACGCACGACCAAGGTGAGGCGATGAGTTTGTCGGACCGGATTGCCGTCATCAATTGTGGCAAGGTGGAGCAGCTCGATGGGCCGGCGAAGATTTATGAAGCGCCGACGACGCGGTTTGTGGCAAGCTTTATTGGCGATACGAATTTCTTCTCGGGCGAGATTGTGCAAGTGGATGGTGACTACTGCTACATTTCGGTGAAGGGCTTTCCGCAGATTAAGGCGTTCAATGACCGCGCGCTGAAGGTGGGGCAGAAGGTGGATTTGTCGGTGCGGCCGGAGAAGATTCGCGTGACGCTGAATCCGCCGTTGCCGGAAAAAGGTGCCGCGATTAATGTGTTCCCATCGACGGTGCAGGACATTGTGTATCAGGGCGTGTACACGAAGTATTGGTTGCAATCGTCGGACTTGCGCATTTCGGCGTTGAAGCCGCACTCGCGCTTTTTGTTGGACCAGGAGCCGATTACGTGGAATGACAAGGTGTTTGTTTGGTGGCATCCTGACGACGGCTACATGGTGGAGGTGCAATGAAGAATCCACTTCGTTCAAAGCGCGCTGAATGGCTGGTGACGTTGCCGTCGTTTTTGTGGCTGGCATTGTTCTTCGCGATTCCGGCGTTGATTGTTTTGGCGTTCACGTTTCATGGGCACGATGCGAATGGCGGCGTGGGCGAATGGAGTATGTCGACGTGGCGCGAGCTCGTCAATCCAGACTATCCCGCCATTGTGTGGAACACACTGCGCATTTCATTTGTCGTGACGGTGTGGTGTATCATTTTGGCGTTGCCGTGTGCGTATGCGATTGCGCGGATGAATTCGCGTTGGCGTGCGCTGATTGCGGGCGCGATTATGTTGCCGTTTTGGACGAGTTTTGTTGTGCGCGTGTTTGCGTGGAAGACGATGTTGCATCCGGACGGTTGGGTGCAGGCGTGCTACATTGTTTGGTTGCGCGTGCGGGAATGGATGTTCGATTGGCTGCCAGGCTTCTTGCAACATTTCTTGATTTGGATTGGCGCGGCATCGGCGGAGTCGGTGGATCCGGCGTCGTCTACGATTCTTGATTCGGAAGCGGCGGTTGTGCTTGTTTCGGTTTATTCGCTTTTGCCGTTTGCGATTATGCCCATCTACACCGCGGCAGAAAAGTTCGACTTCTCGCTTCTCGAGGCGGCTCGCGATTTGGGCGCGCGCAGTTTTTACGCTTTTCGCAAGATTTTCATTCCTGGTATTCGCCAGGGCGTGGTCTCGGCCATTTTGATGGTGTTCATTCCGGCGATTGGCTCGTACGTGATTCCGCAAATGCTGGGCGGTACAGATTGCGTCTTGATTGGTAATAAGATTTTCATGCGCGCGATTCAGAATCGCAACATTCCACACGCGTCGGCGCTTGCGACGCTGATGGCCGTTTCGGTGCTGGTGCCGATTGCGCTTGCGATGTGGTGGAAGCGGCGCCAAGATGCGCGCGACCGCAAACGCCTCGAAAATCAAACCGCCAAACTCATCCTTGGCGGTAGCGGAGGGAGCCTGAGATGAAACGTTCATTCTTCTCCGTCATGGTGCTGGGCTTCGTGCTGGCCTTCCTTTACGTGCCCATCATTCTCGTGGTCGTCTACGGCTTTATTCCAAACGGCATTTCGATGAGCTTCTTCGATGCCCGCGGCAGTTTTATTGGCTTCACGACGAAGTGGTACGAGCAAATCTTTTCGGGCTCCTACGCGGTCAAGGCGCTCATGCAAAGCTTCTGGCTTTCGCTCACCATCGCGGGCCTCGCGACCATCATCTCGTGCGTCCTCGGCACAACTGCCGCGCTCGCCTTGCACCGTTGGCGCGACCGCCTTCAATCGATTCACCACGCCCTCGTCTACACGCCGCTCATCATGCCCGATATCCTCATTGGTATCTCGCTTTTGATGCTCTTTGTCGCGTGCCATATTGATTGCGGCTTCTGGACCATTCTCATCGCGCACGTGACCTTTTGCGTGTCCTACGTTGTCATGACCGTCCTCGCACGCTTGCAAGACTTTGACGACCGCCTCGTCGAAGCCGCCTACGACCTCGGCGCGGGCCCATGGACGACCTTCTTCAAAGTGGAGCTCCCCATCCTCATGCCCGGCATCGTCGCGGGCGGGCTCCTCGCTTTCACACTCTCCATTGACGATGTCGTGATTACATCCTTCGTCAACGGCGCGGGCACCAACACCTTCCCAACCTACGTGAGCTCGATGACGAAGCACTCCAAAAACCTGCCCGCCGTCTTCGCGCTCTCCACCCTCATGCTCCTCTTTACGTGCACCCTTGTCGGCCTTTCCAAATTCCTCACAGGCCGCCAAGCCCCTCAACGTAAAAAAGCCTAAGGAGTCCCTATGATTACCGTCACCAAATCCTTTACCTTCGACGCCGCGCACATCCTCACCAACCACTCCGGCCTCTGCAAAAACTTGCACGGCCACACCTACCG
>CAVIVB010000002.1:18335-23360 GCA_963645785.1 bacterium | reverse complement strand
ATGAAACTCTGTTGCGCGGCAGTTTTGCGTCCCGCGCGATGTTGAATCTTGGCGAGGTCAAGCCAGGCAAGGTAATCCGTTTTTGGCACAAGCTTCAGATATTTCGTCAAGCACTTTTCGGCATCCGCATCGAGGTGCGCGGCGTAATGAGAAGTGTCGAGATGGCTTGAAGCGCGGCAGGTTCATTGACTTCATCAATGAGAGGCTTGACAAGTTGTGCGGCTTCCATCGTGCGGCCGATGGTGAAATAGGCGCGTGCGAGGGTGAGCGTTTCTTGTGGCTCGAGCTTGCCGTTGTTGGCGCGGCGCTTGGCTTCAAGTTGCATCGCAACGCCAATCATCTCGCGCATCTGCGTCACATACTTGCGAATGTTCTGCGTGCGGCGATTGTTGGGGTCAACGAGGTCCGTATAATCGAGGAGTTCAAGAATGATATCCCAACGATTGAACGGGATGAGGCATTCTTGGATGTAGCGGAAAGTGGCTTCGGGCGAGGCCGGATAGAGAAGAACGGCTTCGCGGAAAGCTTGCATACCTTCCATGTAGCGACCCTGGCGAATGTAGAGACCCGCGAGCGCGGCGCGCAGTTTCGAGAACGATTTCTGGCCGGCGAAGTCGCGGCGATACATCGGATCCTTGAGGAGGCGGCGCGTGTACCAATCCCAGAAGTCCTGGTCTTTTGCCGCGGTCGCGGCGTTGTACGGCGTCGGGTCCTTATTGATTTTCATGATGAGGCCGTGCGGAGAGAGGTAGGGATACATCCATTGAATGACGTAGCTTTCCTCGACGTAGAAGGCGTGGCGTAGGCGGTCGTGGTCGAACATCATCTTGGTGAGGATGCCGTTGATTTCCATGACGCCGAGAGCGCCCGTCACTTGAACGCGGCCATTCTCGATGCGCAGGTCACCATTCGCAGGGCGCACGCCACGTTGGACTTCATCCACATAAACATTGAACGCTTCAGCGGAATCTTCCTTTGATGGAATCCAAATTTCGTCGCCATACAAATCGCGTTCAACGGACATGTAGGTATCGTCGGCGAGGGCGTTCTGCGTGATGAGGTAGACGTCGGGGCGATAGTTCGCGGAATAAATCATGTAGGTCGGAACGAAACGCCCTGGATCGGTGCCGCCAAAGAAAATGGAAAACGGTTCCATTGGCTCAGGCCAATCGGGGTCGGGGAGCGGTTCTTCGTCCGCGACAAGTTGGTCGTTGATGGCTTTGGCGCCTTCCAATTGGTACGCGCCGAATTGCCAGCCAAAGGTGTGTTTATTCTGTTCGGCGCCGCCGAGCTCGAAGACAAGACGGTCGTCCGTATAGTTCTGGACGATTGGCGTAATGAAGGCGCCGAGGATCATGGCAACGCCCAAAACTGCCGCGACAAGCCCCTTCTTCGCTGGCACATAACGGCAGATCAGCGCGCCCGCAAAGACGAGCCCATAGCCAATCCACATCGCAATCATCGCGTGCGACGAAATGAATTTCACCTTTTGAATGAAGCCATCCTGCACGTCGCCCTTCACTTGCGCCAGCAAAATAAGGAGGAACGACATCATCAAGAAGCAGCTCGCCGCCGCAATCATCCATTGCCAAAATGTCTTGCGATGCGTCTTTTCCACAATCCACGCGCCCGCGGCAAAAGGAATCAACGCGAAGAAAACAAGGCCGTCCGTAAACTGCATCATCACGTCCGCGAAGTAATGTTTCATCTGCGTGCCCATGAATGAGAAGAACTCAAGCACCGACGGGAAGCTCGGCACACCAATCGCTTCATATTGGCCACGCATAATCGCATGCTTGAAACCTTCCCACGTGCGCGGATAGCCCCAATTCATCGGCGGGTTGCGCAAGTCGGAAACAATCGGCATATATGCATAGAACGAGACGCCGAGCTGTGCAAAAAATGCCGCGCCCGCGACAGATTTGCCACACGGCAACGTCACCCACGCCAGCGCCAGCAACACAAAGTTCCACGCAATCGGCCAACCAAACCACCAGCTTTGCGGATGCGTCAGCCCATTCATCGCGCCATGCGTCAGCAAGGTATAAACCGCAATCTGCATGCCCGCGACCGGAATCGCAAAACACAATCCCTTCTTCTTCGTCAGCGCGCACAAGACAAACAACAAAACAATCAAGCCCCAAAAGATCGCGGTCGACTTCGTCCAATTGTAAGCCTCGCCCAGATACCCGCCATTGCCCGCAACAGGCACAGATGCGGCCAGCACAATCGCGACAATCGCACACGCGGCAGATGCGCCAAGAAACTTCATCGACTTCGGCGAGGTCAACTTTTCTTCATCCTTCTCGCACGCCGCCAAAACTGCCGCGACAACCGAGCCCGCAATAAATGCCGCGATGAGCGCATAACGAACAGGTTCAATCAAAGGCGCAACCGGCACCGTCACGCCCGTCCACACATTCTTCGACGTGAACAAAAATGCGCTCAGGAGCATCATCACCGCGCCCGCGCCGCCGCCATAAAGCGCAATCTTCTGCGCCTTCTCATTTTCATTTCTGCCGCGCAACACCGCCGCGGCAATAATCGCGCCCACCAGCACCACAAGCCCAATAATCAAGCCCGTCGTGGAAGGTGCCGCGTTCGTTGAAAGAACAGGCAAATGCTTGTTGATGACGTCCGATTGCATCATACGATCCGCGCGCATCAACTGCCCAATTTGCAAAACCTGATAGCTCAGCGCAACCGGAATCAAATAAATAAACACGTCGCGGAACATCCCAATGTTCTTCATCAAAATGATGATGGCCAGCGGCACAATTGCAAAGAGCAAAACTTGGTAGTTCGTCAAACCCAAACCAAACACAAACGCCGTCCCAAACAAAACTTTATCCGACGGCTTGCGCATCCACCGATAGCTCAGCAAAAACACCCACATCAAAAAGAGCGCGTTCAACGAATAAATTTCAACAATCGTCGACTGCGACCATTCAACCGGCGAAAGCGAAAACGTAAGCGCCCCGCCGACGCCGCCCGCAAATGCCAGAAACGCACTCGGCGTAAACCGCGGCAAAACCGCCGCGGTCGCATCTCCTTCTTCATCTGCCGCGGGATCAATAAAATCGCGCGAAGACCGGCAAATCAACATCGCGGTACACCCCGCGGCAAAAGCCCCCGCCGTCGCCGAAAAACAACTAATCGCCCATGCCGGCGTCGGGTGCCCCATGTACGTCACCCAGAAAAAGATCTTACAGAAAATCCAACTGCACAACGTCCAGAATGGATACCCCGGCGGATGCGGCACGCCTAAATGTGCCCCCGCCGTCGCAAGCTCTCCCGAATCTTCCAACCCAACGGACGGACCCAACGTATAAAAATAAACTGCAAACGTCACGAGCGTCGCCGTCCAAAACGCCGCCCAATCTAACTTCGAAAAAAACCGATCCTTCATTTCTAACTTCTTCTCGCTTCTCTATCGTCTTCTACTTCTGCTTCTGCCTCTCGCTCGTCCCCCTCCTGCTCGCCAACAAAGATTGGACCGTGTAGAACGTTCGGAGCGCTCTACACGGCCAACCCTTCATTACGCACGCTTCGACAACACGTCGCGTTCGTACTTCTTAACTTTCGCAAGCCATTCTTCGCCCGCGTCGCATTTCGCACGCTTGCAGAACTCTTCCCACACATCCGTCCACGGATAGCTCTTGAGCTCTTCCTGCATCACGAGTTGCGCGGTGAATTCGCCCGCATCCTGCATCGCCTTCAGCGTCTTATTCGGCTGCAACATCGCCTTCATGAGTTCCTTCTGCATGTTGCGCATGCCCAGCACCCACGCCGCCACACGATTGATCGACGCGTCAAAATAGTCAAGCGCAATGATGAAGTTTTCAGGCCCCATCTTCACAATCTCCTGCGCCGCACCACGCAAATCATCGTTCTGACGAATCACGTGATCCGAATCCCAACGCACCGGACGCGAAATGTGGAACGCCACCTTCCCAAACGCCATCAAGAACGAGCTAATCTTATCCGCGACATTTTCCGAAATATGGAAGTGCCCCATATCGAGCAAGCCCAAAATCCCGTGCTTCATCGCATAGCCCATCGCAAATTCGTGCGACGCCACCGTGTAGCTCTCAACGCCAATGCCGAAAAGCTTCGACTCCAGCGTCGGCACCACAAGCTTCTTGTTGTACTTCGCATTGAAAATCTTCGTCAGCGAATCCGCCATCCTCTGCCGCGGCCCCAACCGATCCGACGGCTCATCCTTGTAGCCATCCGGCATCCAGTAGTTAATCGTGCACGGCGACTTCAATTCCTTCGCGAAATATTCCGCAATCTTCAAGCACTGAATACCATGCTTCACCCAGAACGCGCGAATCTTCGGATCCGGATTTGAAAGCGTCAGACCATCCGCCGCCATCGGATGCGAGAAAAACGTCGGGTTGAAATCAAGTCCAATTTTCCGCTTCTTCGCCCAGTCCACCCACGGCTTGAAGTTCGCCGGCTCCAGCTTGTCGCGGTCCGTCACCTTCGCACCATGAACCCCATAGCACGCATGAAGATTCACGCGATGATGCCCTGGAATCAGGTTCAGCGCAAAATCCAAATCCGCCATCAATTCATCCGGCGTGCGCGCTTTGCCCATATAATTGCCCGTCGTCTGAATGCCGCCGGAAGCACCTCCCGTCGTCTCAAACCCGGTCACGTCATCACCTTGCCAGCAGTGCATCGAAATCGGGATGCCTGCCAGGTCCTTGATGACCTTTTCAGTGTCCACGCCAATCTTGGCGTACTTACGTTTAGCCTCTGCGTAACTCATGTCTATCCTTTCCTTTTTCTAAGGGATTGAAAGTACCCCCTATTATACCATATTTACGGACAAAATGGTAGTACAAAAACATCCCGCGGCAATTTTTTTTTTATTCGCCCCCGTCCCCACCACCAGCCACCCCACGTCTTGCCGCAGCCGCCCCGCCAACCGCTACAAGCAGGGAAGCGGGGGTGCAACTCCCGTAACCTTGGATTCTCCTTGCTCTCACCCCAGCCCACTTGTCCTGTGCCAAAAGC
>CAVIVB010000002.1:0-18325 GCA_963645785.1 bacterium | reverse complement strand
CCACAACAAGACCGCGGCACTTCTGCCGCGGTCCATCAACCTTCCATCCCCGTCCTTTACTACCGAATCCGAATCACCAACCCAAAGCCCTCGCCCCCTTGCGGATAGTCAATAATATACGTCCGCCGACCACCAGCCGCCCACACACCAAAACATCCCTCTGGCGCATTATTCGCCTCATACGTCCCAACCTCAACCTCATCCGTCAACTTCTTAAACGCCGAACATTGCTCCAACGCCTCCTTCCATCCCCACCGCTTCGAACAATAAATCTTGAACCGCGGCAAATTCGCATTATTCGCGTTCGAATCGTTCTCCGCCCCTTTATTCCACTTGAATCCCTCAATCATCCGCCCCATCGTATGCGTCATCCGTTCCGCGCTCATCTTCTGTGTCTTATCCTCATTCTTATACGCCGGTCCCAACAAATACACAGACCCACCCGCCTGCGACAAACACGTATCAGTAAGCGAATCATTCACCATATTCGTCAGCGACGGCAAATAGAGACAAAGTTCCTCCACCGAAGTACAACTCTTCGTGAACCACTGCCCCTTCACACCAAACTGCCGCACCTTCGGCCACCAAATCGTCACCTTCTTCAAATACCCGCCATTTCCATACCTCAAAAGCGTCCCCTCATCAATCCCATTCCCCTTGCTCCCCAAATAATTATCGCCGCGCAAATACACATTCGACGCACTCCCCCAGCTCTCATACGAAATATCCCCCAACTGGTTCGTCACAATAAAATCCCCCGTAATCAAATTCGTCAGATACCCACTAGGCGAATTCGGCGTCCACCAACACAACGCATACAATCCCATCGACTGCACATTCGGCGAAACAATCTCCTTAATATCATTCGTCACGCTCGTATAAAATATGACGCGCTTACCCCACTTCACCAAGTTTGGACACCGCAAAATGATATTCGTCAGCCCAAAGCAAAACGAAAAATTGTAGTCCTTCGCTTCCTTCACCAAATCACTCTTGATGTAAATCCTCTTAATATGATAGTTCGCATCATTCGTCGTCGCAAGCGAATTATCAAGATCCTTCCTAACACCCATATACGGAAGGTCCGTCGCATCCGTCGCCCAAAGCTCCGTCATCGGAATCTTCTGGCACTGCGCAGGAAACGTCAAACTCTTCACCTCCGTCTTCACACCAACCGCCGTCTCAACCTTCGTATTCAAAAGATTCAAAACGCCCTCGCCCGCCACATACGAATTCAAACTAAGCGCACCCGTCCCCGCATCAAACGCCGCACCAAATACCCAATCGCCTTGCACCACACACGCCACATTCGTCGGATTCCCCTCTTCACCCTTCGCATAATACCGCCACACGTTATCGGACGCATCCGGCATTCCATTGAGCGTCTCTAGCTCTTGCACCGCAACGCCTTCAAGCGCGGCAAAAATAATCGCCGCGCCCACACAAACCTTCTTGACCAACTTTTGCATAATCGACCTCTTGACCTTCTTAGTTCAAAAAAGAAATAGACCCATATTATACCATTTTTTTTTTGTCCAATGTCAAGCAGAAAATATTAACTTACCAAAAACCATCGCGGCACTTTTCTAACCACGGAGGATTTGATGAGAGGGGGCTTGAAGAAACCGCTAAAATATGGTATAATATGTGCCTCTTGATTGAGAAAGGTTTTGACAATGACATACGATAAGAATCATGCGCTTTTGGCGTGCGACATTCCGGGGCTTCCACATAAGTCCGGGAAGGTGCGCGATGTATTTGATTTGGGGGATAAACTCCTCATGGTGGTCACCGATCGCATCAGTGCGTTCGATGTGATTTTGCCGTGTGGCGTGCCGGATAAGGGCAAGGTGCTCAATCGCTTGTCCTTGTTTTGGCTGGAGTTTTTGGGGATGAAGAATCATCTCATCACGGCGAATGTGGCGGAGTATCCGGAGGTGCTCAAGCCTTACGCGGCAGATTTGGATGGGCGTTCGATGCTGGTCAAGAAGGTCAACATGGTTGAAGTTGAATGCATTGCGCGTGGCTATTTGACGGGGTCGGGTTGGAAAGAATATCAGAAGTCGCAGACGGTGAATGGCGCGGCGTTGCGCGCGGGCTATCAGAATGCGTCGAAGTTGGATGAGGTTTTGTTCACGCCGACGACGAAGGCGGCGATTGGCGACCATGATGAGGCGATTGATTTTGCCGCGACGGAAAAACTCGTGGGCGCAAAAACTGCCGCGGACTTGAGGGACGCGACGATTGGGCTTTACACGAAGGCGGCGGAACATGCCGCGGCGCGCGGGATTATCATTGCCGATACGAAGTTTGAATTTGGCAAGGATGCGGATGGTTCGCTCATTTTGGCGGATGAAGTGTTGACGCCGGATTCGTCGCGTTTTTGGCCGAAGGAAAGTTACAAGGTGGGGTCGAATCCGCCATCGTTGGATAAGCAGTATGTGCGGGATTGGCTGGATTCGATTCAGTTCAACCATCAGCCGCCGGGGCCTGTGTTGCCAGATGAGGTGATTGCCAAGACGCGCGAGATTTACGTGAAGGCGTATGAGGCGTTGTCGGGCCAGACGTTCTAATTTTTACACAAGAAAATAAAAACAATTCTAAAGAACTAGAGAAAGCAGAGGAAGTAAAATGGGTGTATTTGATCAGGTTCGCGAAGCGATGAAGATGCGTTCGGAAGCGAAGAAGATTGAAGCGAAGGTGCGCGAGATTACGGCGAGCTACGCGAATGGCGGGATTACCGTTGTGTCGCATGGCGATATGTCGATTGAAAAGATCGTGATTGAGCCGTCGGCGTATGACGAAGTGAAGGCGGGCAAGCCGGGGCGTTTTGAGACGATGCTGTTGAATGTGGTGAATGGCAGCTTGAAGAAGGCGCGTGAAGCGACGCAGGCCGAGATGGCCAAGATGATGCAGGCGAACGGCGGGCTGGGCGGCTTGCTGGGCGGCAAGTAAGAACGATGCTGAAACCGATTGACGAACTGGAGAAGTGCCTCGCGCGGCTGCCGGGATTTGGCCGGAGAAGTGCCGCGCGTTCGGCGCTCGCGCTCGTTCGTGAACCGGGGCGTTTATTGGAGCCGCTCGTCGCGGCACTTTCCGCCGCGCAACGTGAGGTGCGGTGTTGTTCGCGCTGTGGCGCGTTCACGACGGTGGGGTGCGACCCGTGCACGCTGTGTACGGATGCGACGCGCGAGGGCGGCATTTTGTGTGTCGTTGAAGAGCCGGCCGACATTTTGATGATTGAGGCGTCGGGTGCGTTTCGTGGGCGGTATCATGCGCTCGGCGGGAAGATTGCGCCGCATCGGCGGGTCGGGCCTGACAAGTTGCGGATACATGAATTGGAATCGCGCATCAAGGACGAGGGCGTTCACGAAATTTTGTTGGCGCTTTCGACGGATATGGATGGGGATGCGACGGCGGGATATCTCGCGGAAGTTTTGCGTGGGACTGGCGTCAAGATGACGCGGCTCGCGTTTGGGCTGCCGGTTGATTCGGGGATTGCGTATTCCGATCCGCTGACATTGAAGAGGGCCATTGCCAATCGCGTGGCACAATAAAAGGAGCGTAGCGAAATGAAGGCGAAGACGTTTATTGATCAGGTGGAAATTCTTGTGCGGTCGGGGCGCGGCGGGGATGGCGCGATGTCGATGCGGCGTGAGGCGCTTGTCGAGTTTGGCGGGCCGGATGGGGGCGATGGCGGGCGCGGCGGCGACGTTATTTTCAAGGCGTCCGAACATATCAATTCGTTGCTGTCTTTGTATTACGAGCCGAAGTGCATTGCGCAAGATGGCGCGCCGGGGCAAGGGCAAAAGATGTACGGCAAGCGCGGCAAAGATTTGATTGTGCCCGTGCCGCTCGGGACGGAAGTTTATGATACGGAGACGGGACTTTTGATTGCGGATATCACCGAGCCTGGCCAGGCCGTGACAGTCGCGAAAGGCGGCGCGGGCGGGTTTGGCAATGTGCATTTCAAGTCGTCCGTGAATCAAGCGCCAACGGAACATACGCCGGGTGGCGAACCCGAAGAAAAGCGTCTGCGCCTTGAATTGAAGACGATTGCGGACGCGGGGCTCCTCGGCTTTCCGAATGCGGGCAAGAGTTCGCTTCTCGCGGCACTTTCTGCGGCGACGCCGAAGATCGCGAGCTATCCATTTACGACGTTGAATCCGATGGTCGGCACGATTGTGTATGACGATTGGGCGAAGGTGCGCATGGCGGATGTGCCGGGCATTATTGAGGGCGCGGCAAAAGGCGTGGGGCTTGGGCTTGCGTTCTTGAAACATCTTGAACGTTCGCATGTTTTGGTGTATGTGATTGATATGGCGGGCACCGATGCGCGTGAGCCGTGGACCGATTACAAGGTCCTCAAAAAAGAGATTGACGAATATTCAGAAGAGCTGGCCGCGCGCCCGTTCTTGGTCGTCGCCAATAAAATGGACGCACCCGAAAGCGCAGAAAATCTGCCGCGGTTTATAAAGGAGACGGGCGTTGAGCCGATTGCTGTTTCGTGTGAAACGCGCGAGGGCCTAGACACATTTCGCGACGCTTTGCGCAAGATTGTGAACCCGAAGACGAAGTTCCATCACACGCACGCCGATGCGCCTGACTTGAAGGATATGCCCGATACGACGGGCGATGAGATCCCGGCCGAGGCACTCAAGTTCGCGACCTTCCTCAAGCTTGAAAAGCCGAAGGGCAAGTCGCACCCAAGCCGCGGCAACATTCATTGATGAGGCGGTCATGGCGAATCTAACGCAACTGAGAATGCTCGAAGAATTGGACGGCTTTGTCCTTGTGGATAAGCCTGTCGGGATTGCCTTCGCAACGGTGGTAAAGACAATCAAGCGCAAGTTCAACTTGGTGAAGGTCGGCCATGGCGGATCGCTTGATGCCGCCGCGTCGGGTCTCTTCGTCGTTCTTATCAATGGCGCGAATCGCTATGTGAACGATGTGATGGGCGCGGACCGCACGTATACGGGCACGATGCGCCTCGGCGTTGCGACCAATACGCACGATATTCAAGGCACCGTTCTTTCAGAATCTGCCGCGCTTCCAGATGAACAAAAGTTCCGCGCGGCGCTGGGCGAATTCAAAGGTGACGTCTTCCAAACGGAAAGTCAATTCTGCACGATTCGCCGCGAAGGCTCCGCGCAATACGATATCGCCGACACCGGCGCACACAAGCCCTTCATGGCGCACGTCTATCGCTTGGACATCACGCAATTTGCGCCGCCAACCGTCGCCTTTGAAATTGCCGCGACGAAGGGCCTACTTGTCAAAACGCTCGTCAATGATTTGGGCGCCGCGCTTGGTTGTGGTGCCGCGCTTGAGACCTTGCGCCGCACAAAGGTGGGCAAGTTCAATGTGGAAGATGCCGTGCCGTTTGACAAGCTCCTCGAAATGGAGCCAGGGGATTTTGCAACATGTGTGAAGAGCCTCGCCATGGCCTTGCGGTAGGATTCTTTGATGGCGTCCATCGGGCGCATCAAGCCGTCCTCGCGCGTGCCGCACGCGTCCTCACCTTTCGCAACCATCCGCTCTCTGTCCTCGCGCCCGAAAAAGCGCCGCGCCTCTTGATGACGACTGAAGAACGCCTCGCCGCTATTCGCAAAAGTGGCGTCACGGACATCCTTGCGCTCGATTTTACACGCGAACTTTCCCAACTTTCGCCCGACGATTTTATTGCCCAATACATTCATGAGCGCACCATTTATTGCGGAGAGAATTGGCATTTCGGCCGCGGTGGGCAAGGCGACGGCGCGTATTTGCGTGCGAAAGGAATCAACGTTGAAATGATTCCGCTTGTGCAATTTGAGGGCGCGGCAATTTCTTCAACGCGCATTCGTGCGGCCATTCAAAATGCACAAATCAAAACTGCCGCGGAGATGCTTGGTCACCCCTGGACGCTCAGCGGCACAATTGAAAAAGGCAAAGGCCTCGGTCACACAATTGGCTACGCGACACTCAACATTCGTCCCGCGGCAAATTTGATTACACCGCCCAATGGCGTTTATTCAGTTCGCTTGAATGGAATGAAAGGCATCGCCAATTTTGGCCTCGCCCCGACGATGGGCGCACGCGCGTGGACCGCACCCGAGCTCGAAGTCCACCTTCTCGAAACGCCTTCTTCCGCGGCACTTTTGCCGCGCCTGGGTGAAAATGTGGAAGTCGCCTTTTATGACTTCATCCGCCCCGAAATGAAGTTCCCCTCCCTCGAGGCCTTGCGCGCTCAAATTGCCGCCGACATCGCCCGCCTCTAAGCCCCGACCTCACACATTTTACAACGTGTGGTCAACGTCATGGCTCCCCATTGCCACACAATTCAAAAACAATTGGAACGCGATGGACTATCCGTTGTGAATCGATTGGTGGGCAATTTTAGCCAAAATCCCAGGACGTTTCAGCCAAAATTCCAGGGCATTTTCAACGAGATTGCAGGGCATTTTCAGCGAGATTTCAGGGTGTTTTCGCGCGTAAATTTTTCCAAAACCGCCGCGCTCCCCTAGTGGAATAAGCCCCTTCTCGAAGATCTACTCATTCGAGCGCTTCTTAATTCTGCCGCGGAAGAGAAGAGACGAAAAGGGCCGCGGTTTGACCCGCGACCCTCGTCGTACAAACACAAACAAACAAAACAATAATCAAACACCTCCACGCCCGCGTAAAGTACCATGGGAAAGGAAACCATCATACTTACGGACGAGAAGATGCGATTCCATTATGCGGAGCGTATCCAATGCCACGCCCACGATAATGAGGAGGGAGGTCCCACCAAAGAAAGAAGCAATTGCCCATGGAATGGACATCCAGCCCATGAGGAGCATCGGGATCAAGGCCACAATCAAAAGGCCCGTGCCGCCAATCAAAGTAATCTTCGTCATCATCGCGTCGAGGTATTCCGCCGTCGCGCGCCCAGGACGAATGCCCGGAATATACGAACCGTCCTTCTTGAGGTTCTCCGAAATATCGACCGCGTTGAATTGTGTCGCGACCCAGAAGAACGCGAAGAACATGATCAACACCGCATAGACGCACATGTGGAGCGCCGTCGGTTCCGAAAGCTGTTGGGCAAAGCGGTGCAATGTGCCGCTGAAGCCGGCCGAGGTCGCATCCGTCATCTTCATCAAAATGGCGGACGGAATCTGGATAAGCGGCTGCGCAAAAATGATCGGCATAACGCCTGTGTAGTTCACACGAAGCGGCATAAACGTCTGCTGCATACCATAGGTATTGCCGCCGCCAATCGAACGGCGCGTCGAATGAATCGTCACCTTGCGCACGCCCTGCGTCAGCATCACCGTGCCCATCACAACGAGCAAGAAGAAGCCAATCAAGACCGGCAATTCCGCAATCGGCGCGGAAGCCTGAACACCCGCCAAACCGAAGTAACGTTCCCACGCGCTAATAAGCGCATCCGGAAGGCGCGAGGTGATGTTGATCATGATGATGAGCGAGGCACCGTTACCAATGCCAAACGTCGTAATCTGATCTGCAATCCACATCACAAAAAGTGCCGCGCTTGTCATGCCAATGACCGTCATCAAATGGAACCCAAGCCCCGGATTCGCGACGAGATTCACGCCTTGGAAGCCCGCACCGAACATCGCCGGATTGCTGAGCGCCGTCGCGATGCCCCACGCCTGCACCACGCAGAGGACAATCGTCAAATACCGCGTAATCTGCGCCAACTGCTGCCGACCCGTCTCGCCTTCCTTTTTCAACTTCTCCAACGTCGGAATCACCGACGACAAAAGCTGAATCACGATCTGCGCCGAGATGTAAGGCCAGATTGACAAGAAGCCGATTGCGCACTGCCCCAACGCGCCGCCTGTGAACACGTTGAACCAATCCAGTAAGCCGCCGCCCGCCGAATTCGCACGCGCCGTCTCAATCACATTTTGCAATGCACGCCAGTCCACACCCGGCGTCGGAATTTGCGAAATCAAACGACACACAAACACCAATCCAAGCGTAATCAAGATTTTCTTGCGCAATTCCGGAATCCGAAACGCATTCGAAAAACCCTTTACCATCGACATACTTCTATAATCTCCTATCTCTTAACTGTTACTGTTCTAAAACCTGTTTCAACGAATGAGGCTATATTATACCATATTTCCGCGGCAATTTCAAGCCCCTCTTTCAAGATCGCGTGTGAGTGCCTTTTTCTTAAGTGCGTCGCGTTTGTCGTGCAAAGCCTTACCGCGGCAAATCCCAAGCTCCAGCTTGATGCGGCCATTGTGCAAATAAAGTTTCAACGGTATCAAGGTCAGCCCCTTCGCTTCCGTCTTCATGCGCAATTCGCGCACTTCCTTTGCATGCACCAAAAGCTTGCGATTGCGCTTGGGATTGTGGTTGAACCGATTGCCGAATTCATACGCGGAAATATCCGCCCCCACAAGCCACAACTCGCCCCCCAAGACAGCCCCGTACGAGCCCGCAAGCGAAACGCCGCCACGTCGAACGGACTTAACCTCCGTTCCCGTAAGCTGGAGCCCGCATTCAAGCGTCTCCAACACGGCATAGTCGTGCCGGGCCTTCCGGTTCTCAACGAGCAAAGGACTGAACTTGCGCTCACCCACAACACCTTAGTCCGCAAAGAGCGAGTTCACGCTCACGTGCTTGTTCCACTTCGTCTTCGCGTCTTCCGCATGGGCAATCGCGTCGAAGTCAATTTCAGCAATCAACTTCCCTTCCGCCACTTCCCGAAGCGCAATATCGCACTTATCCTCGTCCAACGATTGCGGACGCACGAGCGGCTTGGCACCATTGATGAGTTCACGTTCGCGCCGCGAGATCAAATTGACCAAGATCGGTGTCGACGGGACCTTCTCATGTGCTGCTTTCAAGAGTTCACTATTCATTCTCTATTCCTTCAATTAGGATTGAAATTCTTTTACTTGTTGATGGGCTCAAGCTTTTCTTTGCCGCCCATGTACGGCCGCAACACTTCAGGAATCGTCACCGACCCATCCGCATTCTGGTGCTGCTCCAACAAAGCCACCATCAAACGCGGCAACGCCACGCCCGAACCATTCAACGTGTGTACAAGCTTCGTCTTGCCATCCGCATCGCGGAACCGGCAATTCAAACGCCGCGCCTGATAATCCGTAAAGCACGAACACGACGAAACTTCAAGCCACTGCTTCTCGCCCGGCGCCCACAACTCCAAATCATAGCACTTCGCCGCGCTAAACCCCATATCGCCAGACGAAAGCATCAACACACGGAAGTGAAGCCCCAGCCCCGTCAACACCGCCTCCGCTTCCTTCACAAGCGTCTCCAACTGCTCAAAGCTGTGGTCCGGATGCACAAAGTTCACCATCTCGACCTTATCAAACTGGTGCACACGCAACATCCCGCGCGTCATCTTCCCCGCACTCCCCGCCTCGCGGCGAAAACACGGCGTATACGCGGTCAACTTGATCGGCAACTTCTTCCCATCAAGAATATCATCGCGATAGTAATTCGTCACCGGCACTTCCGCCGTCGGAATCAACCAGAAATCATCCACATTGCAATGATACAAATCTTCCGCGAACTTCGGCAACTGGCCCGTCCCCGTCATCGAATCACTATTCACCACAAACGGCGGCAACATCTCCGTGTAGCCCTGCGTCTGGCAATGCAAATCCAGCATATACTGAATCAGCGCCCGCTGCAACTTCGCGCCCTGACCCAAAATAATCGGGAAACCCGTCCCCGTCAACTTCACCCCACGCGGAAAATCAAAAATCCCCAACTTCTCGCCCACCGTCATGTGGTCCAAAATCGGAAAGTCCGGGTCCTTCCATTCCCCAACCTTGCGCACAACAACATTCGTCGAGCTATCAAGCCCCGTCGGAATTTCTGCCGCGGGAATGTTCGGAATCATCAACAGCGTCTCACGCAAATCATGTTCAACCGTCGCGAGTTCCTTATCAATCTCCGCAATCCGATCGCCCACCTTGCGCATCTCTTCCTTCACCTTCGAGATGTCGCCGCCCGCCTTCGCCACTGCGCCAATCTCCTTCGACGCCGCATTGCGCTTCGCCTTCAACGCCTCAGTCTCTCCCACCAAAGCGCGGCGCTTTTCATCGAGATCACGCGCCTTCTCAACACGCTCACGCTCAACCCCACGACGCGCCAACGCCGCGGCAGTTGCCTCGAAGTCATCTCTCAGTTTCTTGATGTCTATCATAACGAATGTCCTTAAATTCTCTATTTCTAACCCACTTCCAAGCCCCTTCTCGACGCCTCGAGCCTAGACCTTTCCGTAGATTCTGTATATTATACCATATTTTCGCCCATTTGTGTAGGGGGTATTTTCAGAAACTTTAACCGTGACAATCTGTCACACTCTGTTACAATCACCGGTCCGCGCGGGGATTTTGGCGGGGGCGTTTCTGGTCCGCGGCAGTTATTTCCCGCTCGGAAAATTCTCTTACGACTCAAAAACCTTATTTCCAGTGCACGCTGTATCATTTCCCCATGCGCCCCCTATAGGGGGGGGCGCGGAAATAGGAAATAGGAAATGGCAAATGATACAGCTCCCCGAGCCGGAAATGATACTTTCCGCCCCTGGAAATAGCCCCGGAAATGACACCTGAAATGACTTATTTGCACCCTGTAGACTTCTTAGCGCGAAGGGCTTAGTATTCTTTCACTTCCACCTGCTCCCTCCGACATCCGCCAAATCATGGGGAGATTATGGCCGAAACCTGGCAAGATTATGCCCGAAACCTGGCGAGATTATGGCCGAAACTTGGCAAGATTTGCCTCAAATCCGCCGCGCGTGCCTCCCGCTTAGACTCTCAAGTCACAGACATCTTTTTCTTGGGATTGTGGTATGGGTTGAAAGTTGGTCTAAATTATGATATAATATAGGTCATGAAAGTTGTCATACTTTTCGTTGCCCTCTTGGCAGGGTGGATGCGAGCAGTCGCGAATGATACGGCTGTCTCGGATCGTGAGGTTTGGAATGAAGGCGTCCGCTTTTATGAGGCTGGGGACGTCACGAATGCGCTGAGGGTATTGAAGCCGTTGATGGCGTCGAGGGAGTATCGTGTGCGCGCGGCAGAAGTTGTGGCGAAGCTTGAGTATGAGGCGGGCAACCAGGAGGACGCGGCGGTGGCGGCGCAGGTGGCATTGATGGCCGCACCGAAGGATGAGAAGGCAAATCGCAATTTTACGCGCGCGGTGAATGGGCTAGGCGAAGTGCGCGAGACGCGGCACATCAATGATGTCTTGAAGGCGTCGCAAGGGAAGGATCCTGGGGCGATGATGGGCGAGGCGATGGAAGATGCGCGGCACTTGATGGCGGAGAGCGTTGGGTATGTGACGAATGAGGCGGCGCGTGCCGTGGCGAAGGCGGATCAACTTGGGGCACGCGCGAGGAAATTGGCGGATGTGTGGATTCCGATAAAGGAAGCGATTGTGCAGAGTGTGACGAACGAGGAACAGGCGGCAACGATTGTGGGCGAGATTGAAAAGGCGAAGGAGCAGACGAAATGTGCCGCGGCGGCGTTGGAGGATTTGGATGCGGCGGCGGCGTGGGATGCGCTAAGCGCGGTTGAACATGATTGCACGCGGTTTCATAAATTGATGGTGATGCCGCCAGGGGCGATCGCGGCAGATATTATGGCGCAGTCGAATGCGTGGCTGGATGTGGAAGGTGTGAATGGGCGCAGTTGGCAACAAGATGCGCTCGATTATACGAGGGCGTTCAGAGCGAAGTTCCCTGCGTGGGCGAAGGCGTACGAGCAGCAGGCGCAGGCCGATACGAATAAGGAGCCATTCACGGCGGAGGCGCAGGCGAAGATTTCGGCGCTCGCGACGGAATTAGAGAAGGCGCAATTGGAATGCGTGGAGAAGGCGTTGCCGCCACGACAGGAAGAGGCGTTGGAGATGTTGCATCAGATTCAGGAGTTGTTGCCAAAGGATAAGAATGGTGGCGGCGCTCAGAATCAGAATCAGCAAAATCAGCAGAACCAGAATCAAAATCAGCAAGGCCAGCAAAATCAGCAGAATCAGCAGCCGAATCAGGATCAAGAAAATAACGAACAAAATAATTCCTCTGCGCAAGACGAGCAGGATGAACAGCAGAATGACGAGGAAAAATCTGCCGCGGAGAATGAGGAAGATGAGAAGGACGATCAAGAGATTGAGGGCATTTTGAAAAAAGCGCAAGAGCGCAATGATGAACACGAGGCGGACAAGAAGGCGCGGATGCGCAAAACGAGCCGTCCAAAAGATGAAAGGGATTGGTAATGAAGGTTGTTGTAGCATGTGGCGGCACGGGCGGGCATACGTTTCCGGGGCTCGCCGTGGCAGAAGAATTGGCCGCGCGTGGGCACGAGGTTGTCGTGTGGCATGCGGGACGCGCAGTGGAGACAAGCGTGATGAAGCGTTGGAAAGGCGCGACGTTTGCGACGCGGGCACGGCAGTTGAAGCCGCGCTATGCGTTTGCGATTGTGCGTTCGATTGTACGGTGTCGGCGCGAAATGAAGCGGATGAAGCCGGATGCGCTTTTGGCGATGGGGTCGTATTCAAGCTTACCGCCGGTGTTGGCGGCGAAGAGTTGTGGTGTGCCGATTGTGTTGCATGAGGCGAATACGGTGCCAGGCAAGGCGGTTGAATTTTTGTCGCGCTATGCGAAGATGGTGGCGACGAGTTTTGAGATGACGGCGACATGCCTCAAGAATGTGAAGACGGTGCAGACGGGGCTTCCGATTCGAACGGATATTACCGAGGGCAAGCGGTTTGATTTTATTCCGGCGAATGCGTTTGTTGTGTTTGTGACGGGCGGGTCGCAAGGGGCGCATGTGGTGAATGAGTTGATGAGCGAAGCGGTGGTGATGATGGCGAAGGAATTGGCGAAGCGCGAAAATTTGCCGCGTGGGCTTTACGTTATTCATCAGACGGGCGTGAAGGATGAGGAGGCGGTGCAAGAGATTTATGGCGCGGCGAATTTGCCTTCGCGCGTACATGCCTTTGAACAGGAGATGGCGAATGCATTTGCGTCGGCGGATATTGTTGTGGCGCGTGCGGGGGCGTCAACGTGTTTTGAATTGGCGGCGTGTGCGAAGCCGGCGCTTTTGATCCCGCTCCCGAGTGCGATGCGTGATCATCAGCATTACAATGCAGAGGCGTTTGCGGCGAAGGGCGCGGCGGATGAGGGGATTCAGGCGAAGTTGACGCCGCGGCAGATTTGTCGATATTTGGTGCAAAAGTATGATCACCCAGAACAGCTCGAGGAAATGCGTGAGAAGATGAAAGCGCTGGCGATGAATGATGCAGCCAAGCGTGTCGCCGACCTTGTGGAGTGCGCGGCAAAAGAATGCGTGCGCACGAAAGAGGGTGGCGGGCCTTGCGCCGAATGAAGCGTGCGTGGTGGGCGCTCGCGAACGACGACTTGCGCGATGCGTTTGACCCGCGGCAGAAATCAAAGCTGGAATAAAAGAAAAAGAATGGTGGACCCGCCGGGACTTGAACCCAGGACCAAGGGATTATGAGTCCCCCGCTCTGACCGACTGAGCTACGGGTCCACCGAAAAAGTGTGTGTATTATACCACATCTACGCGCGGGATTCAAGGGGGAAAATGCAAAATCGTGAAATTATTTTTTCACGCCCCGCGGCGAATTTTCGCGGAGAAAGCGACCCGTCAAGGATTGTGCGCAGGCTTGGACCTTCGCGAGCGGGCCTTCGCACACGAGCGTTCCGCCTTGATCGCCGCCACCTGGGCCAAGGTCGATGATCCAATCCGCGCACTTCATCACGTCCGTATTGTGCTCGATGACGACGATGGTATTGCCTTGATCGCGCAGACGAAGAAGGAGCCGCATCAATTTGGCAACGTCATCGAAATGTAAGCCAGTCGTTGGTTCGTCAAGCAAATAGAGCGTGCGCCCTGTGGCGCGACGTGAGAGTTCAGTCGCAAGTTTGATGCGTTGCGCTTCGCCGCCTGAGAGCGTGGTGGCCGCTTGACCAAGCGCAATGTAGCCAAGCCCGACATCAACGAGCGTCTTGAGTTTGCGCGCGAGCGATGGCACCTTCGCAAAGAATTCATACGCCTCGGCAACCGTCATCTCCAAAACGTCCGCGATAGATTTGCCGCCGTATGTGACTTCGAGCGTTTCCGCATTGAAGCGCTTGCCGTTGCATTGTTCGCACGTCACGTAGACATCCGGGAGGAAGCTCATCTCAAGCTTACGCACGCCGTCGCCGCCGCACACTTCACACCGCCCGCCCTTAACATTGAAGGAGAAGCGCCCCGCCGTGTAGCCCCGCGCCTTCGCGCTTTGGGTCTGTGCAAAGAGTTCGCGAATGTCGGAGAAGAATCCCACATATGTCGCTGGGTTCGACCGCGGCGTGCGCCCAATCGGCGACTGGTCAATCTCAATGACCTTGTCAAAATTCTCGACACCCTTGAGCTGACGATAGTGACCTGGCACCGCGCGTGAATTGTAGAAGTGCTTCATCAGCGCACGCTTGAGCGTCTCATCAATCAAGGTCGACTTGCCACTTCCGCTCACGCCCGTCACCACCGTGAACGACCCCACCGGAATGTGGACGGTGACATTCTTGAGGTTGTGTTCTTTCGCGCCCGCGAGCGTCAAGAATGGCGTCTTCGATGTGATTGCAAGATGCTTCAAATCGCTGGGCACGACCTGCTTCTTACCCGTCAAATAATCCGCTGTCAACGATGAGGCGCGGCACAATCCCTTGAAGTCGCCCTGGTACATCACGCGCCCACCCTCGCGCCCCGCGCCAGGTCCCAAGTCCACAATATAATCTGCCGCGCGCATCATCTCCTCGTCGTGCTCCACAATCACAACCGTATTGCCGCGGTCACGCAGATCTTTCAACGTCGCAATCAGCCGATCATTATCGCGCGGGTGAAGTCCAATCGTCGGCTCGTCCAACACATACAAGACACCCGTCAAGCCCGACCCAATCTGCGTCGCCAAACGAATCCGTTGCATCTCGCCACCCGACAACGTCGCACTCGGCCGATCGAGCGTCAAATAATCAAGCCCCACGTCTAGCAAGAATTGCAACCGCCGAATAATCTCGCGCAAAATATCGGCAACCGGTTCAAACGCCGGCCCAATTTTTGCCGCGTCCAGCGACTTGAAAAACGCAAGCGCCTCTGTCACCGGCATTGCCATTACTTCAACAATTGTGCGCCCCGCCACCGTCGCCGCACGCGATTCCGGCCGCAACCGCGAACCATGACAATCTGGACACGTCCGAAAGTTCTGATACGCCTCATACTTCTTGCGCGTCTCATCATCTTCCGCCTCTTCCAATCGCTTCTGCAACGTCGCCAACACCCCCTCAAACGGCCGGTCCACACTCCGCCACGGCAAAATCAAATCGTCCTTAAACCCATGCATCAAATCATGTCTGAACTTCGCCGGCAACTTCTCATACGGCGTATTCAAATTCACCTTGTACTGCTTGGCGATATGCTCGAGAAGCGCGTTGTAGTACATAATCGCATTGTGCCCCGCACGCCGCCACGCATGAATGCATTCCCTCAGCGGCAACGTCTTATCTGGCACCACAAGCTCCTCATCAAAGTAGTACAAATTCCCCAGCCCCGCACACGTCGGGCACGCCCCAAACGGCGAATTAAACGAGAACGACCGCGGCTTCAATTCGTCAAACGAAATCCCACAATGCACACACGCATTCAACTCCGAATACGTCTCGCTTTTTGCCGCGCCCTCCCCCAGCCGCTCCACTTCCAAAACGCCCTTCCCCTCCTTCAACGCAAGCTCCACCGAATCCGTCAATCGCGTCTTCTCACACGGCAACACGAGCCGATCCACCACCACATCAATCGTGTGATTTTTCTTCTTGTCCAACTCCGGCAACTCATCAATCGCATACACCGTCCCATCAATCCGCACCCGCGCAAACCCATTCCGCTGCACCGCCGAGAGCACCGCCTCATGCCGCCCCTTCTTCCCCTTCACAACCGGCGCATACAAAATCGCCTTCCCCGCGCCCCCCGCCAAAATCGCATCCACAATCTGCTCCGCCGACTGCTTCTGCACTTCCCTCCCGCACACCGGACAATGCGCCACCGCCACCGACCCATACAGCAAACGCAAGTAGTCATGTATCTCCGTCACCGTCGCCACAATCGACCGCGGATTCCCACCCGTCGTATGCTGCTCAATCGAAATCGCCGGCGACAACCCCTCAATCTTTTCCACGTCCGGCTTCTGCAACCTGTCCAAAAACTGCCGCGCATATGCCGACAACGACTCCACATACCGCCGCTGCCCTTCCGCATACAACGTGTCAAACGCGAGCGACGACTTCCCACTCCCCGACAAACCCGTCACCACCGTCAAGGAATTGCGGGGAATCGTCACATCGATCCCCCGCAAATTATGAACCTTCGCGTTCTTTATGACGATGTCCATCAACCGCCTTTACACCGTCTTCGGCGGCTGCATCGCCAACAAAAATTCGGGATTCGACTTCGTCTTCGCAAGCGACTTCAGAACCGACTTCATCGCCGATTCAGGCCCCGCCACCGACAACAACCGCCGAATGCCCCACGTCTTCTCAAGCTCCATTGGATCGAGAAGCAAATCTTCCTTACGCGTCCCCGACTTATCAATATCAATCGCCGGGAAGATACGCTTATCAGCAAGCCCACGGTCGAGCACCAATTCCATGTTGCCCGTGCCCTTGAACTCTTCAAAGATCACCTCGTCCATACGGCTGCCCGTATCCACCAAGCCCGTCGCAATAATCGTGAGCGAACCACCGCCCTCAATATTACGCGCCGCGCCAAAGAAACGCTTCGGCCGATGCAACGCCAACGCATCCACGCCACCCGTCAAAATCTTGCCCGAGTGCGGCTGCACCGTGTTGTACGCACGCGCCAAACGCGTAATCGAGTCCAGCAAAATAATGACGTCACGCCCATTTTCAACTTGACGCTTCGACATCTCAATCGCCATCTCCGCCACGTTCACATGGTGCTGCGGCTCTTCATCAAACGTCGACGAAAGAACCATCGCCTTCGTGTTGCGCTGCATGTCCGTCACTTCCTCAGGACGTTCATCCACAAGGAGCACAATCAACATCGCATCCGGATAATTCGTCGTAATCGCATTCGCCATCTTCTGCAACAACACCGTCTTACCCACACGCGGCGGCGCCACAATCAACCCACGCTGACCAAACCCAATCGGCGTGAACAAATCCACCACACGCGTCGAAAGCTCCGTCGCCTTCGTCTCCAAAATAATCCGCCGCGTCGGGAACGTGGGCGTCAAGCTTTCAAAGTGAATCACACGCGCCGCCACCGACGGCTCCTTGCCATTCACCGTCTGCACATTCCCCAAGCAGAAGAACCGGTCACGATCACGCGGGTCACGAATCGGCCCCTCAATCACGTCGCCCGTCCTCAACGCATGCCGCCGAATCTGCTGCTGCGTCACAAACACGTCTTCAGGACACGCAATAAAGTTGTTCTTCGCCGAACGCAAAAACCCATGACCCTCACGCGCCACATCCAAACACCCACTCGCCAACACCGCACCGCCATGCTGCAAGTACGCACGAATCGCGGCAAAAATCAATTCATGCTTCCGATACGAACCCAATTCCTCCGGATCCGCACCCGGCATCATCCGATCCACAATCTGCTGCGCCGGCCACGTCTGAATGTCCGCCAAACGATACTCCGGCAACTCCGGATTCCGCCGCGAATTCACAGGCGCATTCGGATCCACATCCGCCACCTCCGACGGCAACGGCGGATTCAAAAGCGGATTCACACTCTCTTCTCCATTCGCACCACGAATCGGCGACAAATTCTTCCCCGGCTTCATCGGCAACGTCTTGCGCGCAAACGGCTTGCGCGCCCCGCCAGGACGAAAACCCTTCTTCGGCCCAGGCCCCTTCGGACCCGCCTTCGCCGCAGGCTTCTCTGCGCCCGCCCCTTCGCTCTCAGGTGCGCTCACACCCGCGAAGATATCAAATTCATCTGCCATATCTCTTCTCCATTTCTACTGGGATTGACACACCCTTCCCCGCCTAGCAACATACCAAACTCGAAGGGCTATAGGCTCAACTCTTTTCAAGCTCAGCCATCCTGCATTCCAAAGAGCGAACCCTTCTTCACACAGAACATCGTATATTATACCATATTCTCAGAAACCATTCAAGGGGGTATTTTCAAAAAGTTGAACCGCGGCACTTCTGCCGCGGCCCAGCTTTTACCATCACCCCTCGCCCTTATTCAACCACCTCAGAACTGGTCGCACAAGCCTCAAGCTTGAAGAAACCTTGGACATGTCCCTCCGTCTCAAAGTGGAA
>CAVIVB010000001.1:0-23521 GCA_963645785.1 bacterium | reverse complement strand
GTGGCGGATGGTAAGCCTGTTTTGTTCTGTGTGCGTGGAGATCGCGAATTGAATGAAGTAAAGGCGAAGCATTTGGTTGGAGCGAAGCATTTTGAGCTTGCGGACTTTGATACGGTGCAGAGGGTGACGGGTGCGCCGGTTGGTTATGCGGGGCCTGTCAAGCCGCATGAGGATGTCGCGATTTATGCGGACCAGGAGTTGGAAGGCGCACGCGGGATGATTACGGGCGGCAATTTGGATGGTGAGATTGATTTGAAGGATGTTGATTTTGCACGTGATTGCAAGATTGCCGCGTATGCGGATTTGGTTGTGGTGCAGGATGGGGATACGTGCGCGAAGTGCGGGCACAAGATGGTCATCAAGCGCGGCATTGAGGTTGGGCATGTGTTCAAGCTTGGGACGAAGTATACGGACGCGTTCAAGGCGGTGTACAAGACGGCGGAGCTGAAGGAACAGACGATGGTGATGGGGTGCTACGGGATTGGTGTGAGCCGGACTGTGCAGGCCATCATTGAGCAGAGCCACGATAAGGATGGCATCATTTGGCCCGCGGCAGTTGCGCCGTATCAGGTTGTGATTGATTTGCTGGATCCAGACCAGGCGGATGTGGCGAAGGTTGCGGAGGAGCTTGAAGAGGCGTTGCAAGGTATGGGCATTGACGTGATTGTTGATGACCGTGCGGAACGGCCTGGCGTCAAGTTCAAGGATGCGGATTTGATTGGGTTCCCGGTGAGGGTTGTCGTGGGCGCGAAGGGGCTTGCGAATGGTGGCGTTGAGATTAAGCGGCGCGATCAGGACAAGTCGCAGATGAAGGTTGTGGCGCCTTCCGAAGCGGCGGCAGCGATCCAGGCGTTGCTGAGCTGAGGGATTGGTTTGGCGGTGTAGAATGCGGGGCGGCGGCGCGCCCCGCGTTTTGTCGCGTGATGGGTGATGGGGGCGCGGCAGATTTTACGCGCGTAACTTAGCTGAGTTACGGCCAAAACTTAGCTAAATTTGGCCATGATTGGGGGGCGATTATGGGATGGTTGGGATTCAATTCTGAGATGGGTAGGAAAAATTTGTCGCGTGGGCATGGGAGTTTGTTTTGGTAGGGGCTGGAGAAAAGTGCCGCGGGGGGTTGAGTGTTGGGCGAAAATATGGTATAATATACACCATGAAGCGCGCGGTGGATTTTTTCCTCGTCTTGATTACGTTTCCTCTTTGGGGAAGCGTGAGTTTGATTGTCGCGTTGATTCTTCTTTGTGTGCAAGGGTGGCCGATTGTTTATGTGTCGGAGCGAGCGGGGAAGGATGGGAAGGTGTTTCGGTTTTGGAAGTTTCGGACGATGCGAGAAGGGGATGGGACGGATGCGGAGAGGTTGACGAGGATTGGGAAGATGTTGCGTGCGACGAGTTTGGATGAGTTGCCGCAGATGTGGCATGTGCTGAGTGGGAAGATGTCGCTTGTGGGGCCGCGGCCGTTGCCGGCGAGATATTTGCCGCGATATTCGGTGGAACAGGCGCGGCGGCATGAGGTGCGGCCGGGGATTACGGGTTGGGCGCAGGTGAATGGTCGGAACAATTTGATGTGGGACGAGAAGCTCGCGATGGATGTGTGGTATGTGGACCATTGGTCGATGGGGCTCGATATGAAGATTTTGCTGATGACGGTGAAGTCCGTTTTCTTTCGTACGGGGATAAACAATCCTAGTTATGATACGATGTGTGAATTTAAAGGAGGACAAATATGAGAGACCTATTCATAGTTGGAGCAGGTGGATTTGGGCGTGAAGCCGTGTGGACGGTGGAGCGTATCAATGCGGCGGCGCAACAGCCGTTGTGGAATGTTGTTGGGTTTGCGGATGACGACCCGGCGAAGGCGAAGGGGAACTTTGAAGGGTACCCGATGCTGGGGTCGACGGCGCAGGCGTCGCATGATTTTCCTGGGGCGTCGGTGTTTGTGGCGGTCGGAGATAATGTGACGCGGGAGAAGATTTACCGTCAATTGCGCG
Source organism: bacterium (assembly GCA_963645785.1). Lineage (GTDB taxonomy): Bacteria > Verrucomicrobiota > Kiritimatiellia > RFP12 > UBA1067 > UBA1067. Next base: position 21,531 of record CAVIVB010000001.1, on the reverse strand, counting down.
GGCATGATTTTCCGGCGTTCATTGATCCATCGGCGCAAGTTTCGCCGACGACGGAGTTTCGTCACGGGACGTACATTGCGGCGGAGGCGGTGGTGTCGGTCGGGACGGACATTGGGAAGTTTGTGATTATCAATGCGCGTGCTGGGGTGGGACACGATTCGGTGGTGGGGGACTTTGCGAACATTTGTCCGGGTGTGTCGCTGTCGGGTCACACGAAGATTGGGGACCATGCGTTTATGGGGACGAACAGTTGCACGGCGCCTGGGATGACGGTGGGCGCGCATGCGATTGTGGCGTGTGGGACGCCTGTTTTGCGCGATGTTGAGGCGAATACGACCTTGTCACCATTTGGGACTTTGAAAGCGTGAAGTGGCTTATTTACGACGCGCTATTCGCCGTGGCGTTTCCATTCATGTTGCCAGGATTTCTGGCGCGGATGATTCGGCGCGGCGGATATTGTGCGCGGATGGGGGATCGTTTTGCGTTGTATCCGAGCGAGGTGCGTGCAGCGTTGCGGGCGAGGGAGCGCGTGTGGATTCATGCGGTGTCGGTTGGTGAGGTGCAGGTCGCGGGTCAGCTGATGCGCGAGTGGCGTAAGGTAGAGCCAGATATCGCATTTTGTTTTTCGACGACGTCCTCGACAGGCTGGAAGATGGCGGAGCGCGAATTGACCGCGGCAGATGTGCTGATTTATAATCCGCTTGATTTTCCGAACTTTGCGAAGAGTGCGTTGAAGACGATTCGGCCGCGTGCGATTGTGTTGACGGAGAGCGAGATTTGGCCGACGTTCATACGGCTGGCGGGGAAGTACAAGGTGCCGCTCTTTCTTATTAATGCGCGTGTGAGTGATCGGAGTGCGCCGAGGTATGCGGCGGCGCGGTTTTTGTTCAAGGATATATTTGGTGCGTTTACGCGGATCTTTGCGCAGTCAGAATTGGATGCGTCGCGGTTGAAGGCGGCGGGCGCGAAGAGCGAAAAGATTGAGGTGACGGGGTCGTTCAAGTTTGATGTGGCGGCGCGGAATGTGAAGAAGGAAGAGGAACTGCGCGAATGGATTCGGCCGAACGGGAGGAAGATTTTGCTGGGCGGGTCGACATGGCCAGGTGAGGATGAAGTTTTGTTGCGAATTTATGCGAAGTTATGTGAGCAAGAAAAGGAGGCGCCGATTTTGGTGATTGCGCCGCGACACTTTGAAAAGGCGGATGCGGTGGAAGCGAACGTTCGCAAGGCGGGGATTGATTGTGTGCGGCGGAGTCGTGGGGAAAGTGCCGCGGAGGCGTCTGCAAAGAGTGTTTTCTTGGCGGATACGACGGGCGAGTTGATGGGGCTGTATGGGCTCGCGTCGGTCGTGTTTGTGGGCAAGTCGTTGTGTGCGCATGGCAGCCAAAATATGATTGAGCCGTGTTTGTGCGCGAAGCCGACGTTGGTGGGGCCGTATACGGAAAACTTCCGTCCGGTGATGAGTGATTTGAAAGAAGGGGACGCGATTTTGCAAGTGGCGGATGAGGGCGAACTTGAGAAGGAGATTTTGCGATTGTTTGGGGATGAGAAGGCGGCGGCAGATTTGGGTGCGCGTGCGGCGGCGGCTGTCGAGCGGCGGACGGGTGTGGTGCCGCGGTGTGTGGAGGCGATACGAAAGGCGTTGGTATGAAGCGTGGCGTGAAGGTGAGTTTGATTTGTTGTGTGGTGTTTGTGATTTTGGCCGCGGCACTTTTTGTGGCGGTGGTGATGTTGTCGCGCGAGCCGATGCCGATTGGGAAAAGTGCCGCGCAGGATGTGCCGAAGGCGTGCCGTGCGGTGCGGATTGTGACGAGCGTGATTGCACAAATTGAGAAGCCGGATGCGACGCGGATTATTGTGTGCGGCGGGGAACGCATGGGGGATTATGCGGAGTTTTTGGCACATTCGGGTTTGATGGTGGTGACGAATGAGATGAGTGTGACGGCGCGGGATATTGTGTTTGCGGCGAGCGCGGCAGATTTGAAGCGGTTTGTGGAGAAGGCGAAGGTTGTGGATGGTGCGCTGTATGTGGCGTGTGTGGATGCGCGTGAACTTTTGGCGTCGCGCTTCAAGGAGGAGATTGTGGGGCATCCGGGGGTGGTGAAGCATGTGTGGATGCCAGGCGCGTTGGATTGGGTTGTGACGGGCGTTGCGGGGGAAGTGAAGTTTTCGCTTGCGGAGATGATGGATGCGTTTTCGAGGGAGGGGTTGATGGAGGATTTAGTCGCGGCAGAATGTGATGGGCTCGCGGATGTGTTTGCGTCGTATGTGGGGAAGGCGGAGGATATATTGCCTGCGTTTGAGAATGTGAAGGACGCGATTGTGCGGGCGGACAATTTTGTGACGCGGGAGATTCCGTCGTTTGATTGGCTGAGTGCGGCGGGTGTGGAAGAGGATATACGCCGCGAAGTAATGGGACAGATTCGGACGGCGCAGGTTGTGCGGCGCGTGATGTTGGAGGGCATGTACGCGGCGGACAGCGGGAAGGAAGAGGAGGCGCTCAATGCGTTTGCGCGTGTGGCGTTGAGGAATCCGCGCGATACGATGCTTGTGGAGCGCATGACGCATTTGAGAGTGAATGCGCAGACATTTGAGAAGGTTGGCAACGATACGCTCGCGGCACATTGTTATGAGACGATTGCGCGGATCTATCCGAATGATCCAGCGCCTGTGCAAGCTTTTGCTCGGTGCGTGGAACGGCTTGGAAAGAAGGAATTGGCGGCGCAAGCCCATAAGCGTGCGTTGATATTAACAAGGGCTTTGAAGAAGTAAAAAAAGGTGATAGCAATTATGAATGTAGCGGTGATCGTGTTGGCGGCGGCGGTGTCCGCGGTAGATTTGCCAGTGGTGCCATCTGTGAAGGGGTGGAATGCGGCTGGTGAGGGTGCATTTTGCAAGGCGCCTGAGAAGGTCGTGAAGGAAATTGCCGCGGCAGATTTTGTGGGTGCGGAAGATTATGCGCTTGAGATTCGCGAGGATGGGATTCGCTTGCGGGGAAAAAGTGCCGCGGGGTTGTGTTGGGGCGAGGCGACGTTGGCACAGTTGAAGGATGCGTATGAGGGGAAGGTGCCGTGCGGGGTGATACAGGATGGTCCGAAATATCGGGTGCGTGGATTGATGTTGGATGCGGCGCGGAAGTGGTATTCGATGGCGTTTTTGGATGAGCTTGTGGATGTGATGGCGTACTACAAATTGAATGAGCTTCACATTCATTTGAATGATAATGGGCCAGGGACGAATTGCGCGTTTCGATTGGAGTGCGAGACGTATCCAGGGTTAGCGTCGGCACAACATTATGGAAAGGCGGAGTTTCGTGCGTTTGTGAAGCGGGCCGCGGCAAAAGGCGTGGATGTGGTGCCGGAAATTGATGTGCCGGCGCATTCGGCGGTGTTTTCAAAGTATCGGCCGAGCCTCGCGTCAAAGAAGTTTGGGGCGTCACATTTGGATTTGCACAATCCGGAGTTGTTGCCATTTTTGAAGGGATTGTTTGCGGAGTATTGTTGTGGGGCGGACCCCGTGTTTGCTGGGCCGAATGTGAGTGTGGGGACGGATGAGTATAGCAAGAAGGATGCGGAGGCGTTTCGTGCGTTTACGGATGCGATGCTCAAGATGGTGAAGGGCTTTGGAAAAGCGCCGCGGGCGTGGGGGGCGCTGACGCATGCGGCGGGAAAGACGCCGGTTGAGACGAGTGGCGCGACACTCGACATTTGGCACAATGGGTATTATCAGCCGCTTGAGGCCATCAAGGCGGGTTTCAATGTGATTTGTGTGCCGGATAACCTCGTGTACATTGTGCCGAGCGCGAAGTACTATTATGACCGGTTGAATTATGAGCGGCTGTTTCGGATTTGGGAGCCGTGTTATTTTGAGGAGGTTTATGTGGCGCCGACGCATCCGCAATTGGCGGGCGGGAAGTTCGCATTGTGGAATGATTATGGCGAGGCAGGCGTTGATGAGCAGGGGACGTATGAGAGGTTGCTGCCAGCGATACAGACGTTGGGCGAGAAGATGTGGTCCGGGAAGCGCGAAGGGCTGACGTGGGCGAAGTTTACGCATCGCGCGGCAAATACGCGGGAGGCGGCGCGTGGCGGCGTGCAGCGAATGGAGCGCGCAAAGGGATTGTACCGGGTGTATGACTTGGCAACGGGCGCGATGGAGGAATTGGACGCGGCGCCGGCGATGGGGTGGTGCGATGAGGATCGCGTGAAAAAGCTCGTGATGAAGCGCATTCGCAAGGGTTTGTACGCGGCAGTTTTTGAGACGACGCAAGGGCAGTGGGCGCACTTCAATGAGGATAATCCGTCCATGCAATCACACGCGGCGATGGCGGCGGTGGACCATGTTTCGTATGTGTTTGCAAAGGCGTGGTGCGCGGCACTTTCTGCGCGGATGAAGGGGGCGCAGTTTGATGTGCCAACGTACGCGGAATGGAAGGAAGTGGCCGCGCAGAAGGGGAAAGGAATTGAAGGAATTGGAAATGGCTTTACGGAATGGGTGAGCGATCAAGACAAGAATGACCCGCGGATTCGGTACTGTGTGGATGGCGCGACGGAGCTGGAGGCGAATTATGAGACAAGCTTGTCAGGTAATGACCGCGAAACATTCCGCGTGATTTTGCGGGATTAGCTAACTAGGTTTTACTTGCTCGGAAGGGTCGAAGCGCGTGGCGGAATAGGGATAGTCATTCAAGGCCACGAGGGCTTCGCCCGCAAGAAAGAGGCTGCCACAAATAAGAGTGGGGGAATCTTTTGCGGCGGAAAGTGCCGCGGAGAGAGACGGCATTGCGTCCACGCAAGGGATATTTGCCGCGGTCATTTTTGCGGCAGTTTCTTCTGCTGTCAGGGAACGCGGGTTATTCGTTTGGATGGCGTAGGCGTGGGAAATGAAGGGCTGCAAGATTTGCAAGACTTCATCGACGGCTTTGTCGCCGCAAAAGCCTGCGATTAAATTGAGTTTGGTGAGTCCGTCTTCCTTGAGGGATTGGACGAGGGCGCGGGCGGCGGGTGGATTATGAGCTCCATCGATGATGAAGGAGTTGACCTTTTGGTAGCGTCCGGGCCAGATGACATTTGGGAAGCCGAGCTGGGCGGCAGATTTTGCGCGGTCTTTACCGAGGAGGATTTGGAGCGCGGCGAGGGCGGTTTGAGCGTTCTCGCGATTGAAAGTGCCGCGGAGAGAAAGGTTGGTTGGGACTTCGGAAAGGGGGATGAGGTCGGGCGCGTAGTAGAAGGGGGCGTTGCGTTCGGAAGCGACCGCGGCAATTTTTTTGCGCACGCATTCTTCGTTTGCGCCGAGGATGATGGGGACGTTTGGTTTGATGATGCCGGCTTTTTCGGTGGCGATTTGTTCGAGTGTGTGGCCGAGCCAATCGCAATGGTCGAGGCCGATGCGGGTGATGATGGTGAGGGAGGGTTCGCAGATGTTGGTGGCATCGAGGCGGCCGCCGAGGCCTGTTTCGAGGATGGTCCAGTCGGGGCGGGCATCGTGGTAGACGAGGAAGGCGATGGCGGTGAGGGCTTCGAAGAAGGTGAGGTTTTGGAATGCGGGGCACGTGGGTTCGAGTGCGGTGAGGCGTTGGGCGGCGCGGTTGAGGGTGGTGTCGTCGAGGGGGGCGCCGTTGAGGAAGAAGCGTTCGTTGATGTTGACGAGGTGGGGAGAAGTGTAGCGGGCGGTCGTAAAGTTTGCGGCGCGGAGGCAGGCGTCGAGGATGGCGCAGGTGGCGCCTTTGCCGTCGGTGCCCGCGATGTGGAGAGTTGGGAGGTTATGTTCGGGGTGGCCGAGCGCGGCAGAAATTGCGCGGATTGTGTCGAGGCCAGGTTTGATGCCGAAGCGTTGGCGCGCGGCGAGGGTTGAGAGGAGGTCCATTTGTTAGAGCGCGAGGGCGACGACGGTGATGGAAGAGGCCGCGTAGCCGAAGAGGATGAGCCAGAGGATTTTATCCGTGAGGAGGATTTTTTCGGGGCGGCCGGTGTCGGCTTTGGACCAGGCGAGGATGGAGTAGCGGAGGATGCCGGCGAAGACGAAGAGGGCGGTGATCCAGAGGAGGGGGAAGCGTGCGCCCATTTTGGAGGTGAGGGTGTAGGCGAGGTATTCGAGGAAGGAGGCGAGGCCGGTCGTGGCGATGAGAACGTCAAGGATGATGGGGTGGTAGTGGCGGAGGACGGCGCGGGATTCCGCGGCAGTTTCGAGTTCGTGTTTGCGTTTGCAGAAGGCGAGGAACATGGAGAGGGTGAAGGCACAGATGAGGAGCCAGGGCGAGATGTAGGCGTCGATGATGGCGGCGCCGGCGACGGCGCGGAGGACGAAGCCGAGGGAGAGGGTGATGACGTCGACGTAAGGGATACGTTTGAGGTAGCCGGTGTAGAGGCACTGCATAATCGTGTAGGCGAGGATGGTGCCGAAGGCGAGCGTGCGCGTGGGGAGAATCATGACGACGGCGGCTGGGTAGGCGAAGCCCGCGGCAAAAAGGATGAGGGCAATGCGGATGGCAGCGACGCGTGAGACTTGGCGCGCGGCAATGGGACGGAAGCGTTTCGTCGGATGCTTGCGGTCCGCTTCGTAGTCGGAGACGTCATTGAAAAGATAGAACGAGGACGAGATGAGCGAGAAGGCGCCGGCCATCAGGAAGGCCATGAGGAAAGACTGCCAACCGCGCACGAGGTGTTGCTGGGAGGCGTCCGCGACAGAGAAAAACCACGCGACCATCACGACGCCATTTTTCGTCCACTGGTCAACTCGAATCGCGCGGAGCCAAGTTTTCAATCGTTGATAGTTTGCCATTTGATGAGGCCCCAGAAAAGTGAATGTGTGGTGAGAACAGGATTGGAGACGGACTCGTAGAAGGTCCAGAATGCGGACCAATTGCGGTCAATGGCTTCAATCCAACGAATCGGGAAAAGGCTGAGAACGCGGCGGTAGGTGACATTGGGCGTGGTGGATGGCGTGTGCGATTCGTAGAACGGCCAGACACGGAGGTAGGTGCGATTTTGGAGATAGAAGGGGAAGACGCGGATTTCTTCGAGCGCGGAATTTTCGTCGCGATAAAGTTCGACGAAGCGCCAAAGGTAGCGTGTGATCGCGGCGTTTTCGGTGTGGTCAGAGTAGTTGAAGTTGTGAATCGTTTCGTAAAGCGGAAAGATGTTGAGGCGCGTGCGCTTAGTGGAGCGTTCCCATTCGAAGAAGGGCCAAGGGCAACGGAGGCGGGTCGTCGTGGGCGTGCGGGCGTAGGAAAAGAGCGGTGGGATGAAGAGGTCTTGTTCTTCGCGGGCGCGGCGGATTTGCCCGTAGAGGGGCCAAAACATCCACGAGGAACCCGCGCCCGCCGTGTCGCGATCTTCGCGGTAGGAAGCCCAAGTGATGATGGGCCAGAGCGCGTAGTGGTGATCGCTTTCGCGTTGGTGGCCTGTGCCTGCGAGTGGCCATACGCCCCACGAGCCATCCGAGCGCCAATGAATGAATGGGAAGAGAATGACATTCGAAGTCATCCATTCGCCCGTCGAGGGCCGCGGCATTTTATAACGCATCCAAAGCGGCCACAACGCAAAGTCCCAATCGTACATCAAAAGGAAGTGCGGGTGGTGGCCATAGATGGGGAAAAGCCCCGCGTAAGATTCGCCTTCGCGCGTGCGGCCATTGAACCAAAGCGGTAGGATATCAAATTGATACGCGTCCGATTCAAGGTCCCACTGATCATGAATAAACCAACAACAACGCCACCAATCGCGATGGCGCGTGAAGAGCGGCCAAAGGACGTCCGTCGTCTCGGCTTGATGCGAGTAGAAAGGCCCCGCCGACTGGTAGTCGTCTTTATCGCATTGCGCGTAGAAGGGGCCTATCTGAAAAGCCGAGGCGAGTAGGAGTTCACTTAGCATTCTTCACGAGTTCGTCATACGCCTTGCGTTCGTATTCGGTGAGCTTACCGAGTTGTGGCTGCACCTTGCGCAATGTGACGCGCGCGATCTTCTTATCGCCACGTGCAATTTGAACACGCGCGAGCGAAATGACCATGCGGATATCTTCCTCGTGGCCATCCTTCTTCGAAAGTTCGCACGCCTTTTCAATGTACTTCTGCGCTTCATCGAGGTCGCCCTTGCGGTCGAGGATGATGGAGCCGAGCGTCTCCCACGTGACATAAAGTTGCGGGTCGGTCTTGACAGCGCGGCGGGCATAACGTTCCGCCTCTTCCAAACGATTGAGCCGGCGATAAACTTCCGCAAGGTCATTCATCGCAAGTGTGACAGGCCGCGCGGCATCGGCCGCCTTGCGCAAGTATGTCTCCGCTGTTTCATATTCGCCTTTGCGAAGGGCGAGCGCACCCATCACATAGTTCGCCAAGGGCGACTTACGATTGATCTTGAGCGTTTCCTTTGCATGCCGTTCAGCCGATTCCGCATCATCAAGTGAAATATCGAGCCCCAACACAAGGTCCTGCGTTGCGGGCACATCAGGACGCGCATTTGCCGCGACAATCAACGCATCACGCGCATCGCGCCGCTTGGCCTCGCCCTTGCGCAAATACAAGAACGCCCGCGTCGTCTGCACATAATAATCGTACGGCGTAATCGCTTCCTTTTCCATCTTCGGAAGGATGCGGCCTTCCAAATCGCGTTCCAATTCTTTGCGTTCCTTCGGATCCTTCGATGCATCACACATCTGCATCGTGACGGCCGCCATGAGCGACCACGCCCGCAAATCATCCGGCTTCGCATCCGTGACGCGCCCCAAAATCTTCCGCGCTTCAGCGTAATTATTCTTCATGAACGCGAGCATCGCAAGTTCCGTCTGCACACGCGGATCATCACTCGCTGCGCCCGTCGCACGTTCCAAAAAGGCCAGCGCCGACTTCGTATCACCATCGAGCATTGACAAGCGCATCATGCCGATCAACGCATCGTGGTCGTCTTTATTCTTCTCCAAAATCTGCGTGTAAATTTCGCGCGACTTGACGCGGTTATCCTCGCTCGCATAAAGTGCCGCGATCATATTCATGAGCGAACTTCTACGATCCGACGGAATAAAGTCCACGGCGCGGCGCATTTGGCTAAGCGCGTTTCCAGGCCGCCCCGACCGCGCCCACGTGAAGCCCAAACGAATGAAAATCTCCGGATTGCGAATGTACCCATAATAACTCGAGAGCGTCCACAACTTGAAGCGCTTCGTTGGATCATCCACAATCGATTTCAGCCGGCGTTCCAATTCAAACTTCTTGGCGAGCGCCTTCGGATGCTTCGAGCGCGCCATCTCGAACAAATTGAAGAGCGCGCACACATTGTCCTTATCAATGTCGTGCAACACCATTTCATACATATCGAACGCTTCATCATCGCGCCCATTATCCTGCAGCCACACGCCGCGGTTGTTGGCAACAAACCCCAAATGCCGCCGCAACTCAACCCGCCGCTTATCGGTCGGATTCGTCTCGTCCACAATATCAAAACTACCCCAGCCAATCGGTGCATGCAAAATGGAAAGGAACGCATCCTTCTGCCCATACCAATCCACCTTGCGCGCCGCGTCCGCGCCAAAGAACACGAACTCCGGCACCGGCTTGATATTTGCCGCGTACCACAAGTCCGGCGCCCCAAACACCGCGGCACATTTCGTCGCGTTCGTATCATACTCAAACCAATCCTGCACAAACGGCAAAATTCCAAGCGACAGCGACAGCGTCAAATCCGTATTATGTTCGCCGCCCAAATTTGCCGCGCGCACCTTCTCCGCAAGCTCATCGCGATAGAGCGTATCCAAATCACGATCGAGCGCCACGAGCGTGACCTTTTTGCCCGTCGCGTTGGCCCGCAACCGCAAATTGTCATCAATCGTCCCGTCCGTCACAAGCCATTCGCGATCGCCCAAATCCTGCAAAATCTTATCCGCGAGCTTATCGGCAAAACTGCCGCGCTCGGTCTCATACATAAACAAATTGAACACGCCCTTGAACACAAACACAATCGCGAGCGCGCCGCCCACCACATACGCCACGACCCGCCCACGCGAATCCTGCACAACCTTGTTCCCATTGCTCGCATCTTTATGTACCGGATTCTCCAACGCCTGCAGCACCCAATACGCCGCGAGATACCCCGCCACGCATGCCGCAAACGCGCTCGCCACAATTGGGAACACACCATTCGGTTCCATCTGCGAACTCGGCGAAAGGGGAGTGGCCACCGCCAAAATTGCCGCGACGCTCAACGTAATATGGAAAATCCACTGCAGCCAACCGCTCGTCTCATTGAAGCACCGCCCACTCGCCGCCAGCGCCACAATAAACGGCACCGTCGCAAAGAGCGCCACAAGGAACCAATTCTTCACAAACAAATCTTTGCCTTCATCAACGAGCGTCTTGATCGTATCCAAAAATCCACTCGTCCCCGCGAGCGAGAACCACACAAACGCCACAATTCCCGCCACGACAAACAGCACGAGCGGCGCCACCCAGCTACGCGAAAACTGCCGCGGAATCATCACCAACGCCAAAATCACAAACGGCACGAGAAGCGCAAACATGACGGAATCAACCCCGCCCAAGCCCCACATCACGCCCGCCACAATCGGCAGTGCCACGGCGCCCCTCAATCCATGCGCCAGCATCGCGCGCCACCCCACCAGCACAAGGCCGCACGCGATCACCCACGCAAACTCAAACATCCGCGGCTCAATGTGCGACGCGCCCGCAATCACCGCCGGCGTCATCAAAAACACAACTGCCGCGGTCAACCCCGCCGCGCGCCCCATCACCGGCCCAAACGACGGCGCCCCGTCCCCCGGGTCCACCGTCCGCGCCTTCACAAAGCTCGCGCCCACCAGGTACAGCCCCACAACGGCCACCACACCACTCACAACCGCAATCGCATTCCCGTTCCCAAACAGCCCCGCAAAAAAGGCCATCAGCGGATACGGCGTCGACTTCACAACGTCCAGTCCATTCCAGACCGCCATCAAATGCGCACTCTCGCCCGGATACGCAAACGACGCTTTCGTCAGCGAATAAATAATCGCCGCGACAACGCCGAGCGCCCCCGCAATCAACGCGTCCAACTTCCAGCCTGACTTCTTCTGTACATTCTCCATAACTTTTCCTTATTGTGAGTAGATTGGTGTGGTAACTCCGCGGCACTTTTACTTGACCTGCTCCAAGGCCTGTGCCAAGTCCGCAATCAAATCGTCCGGATCCTCAAGCCCGATCGACAAGCGAATCAAATCTGGCGGAATGCCCGCTTCCTTCAATTGCTCGTCCGTCAGCTGCCGATGCGTATGCGACGCCGGATGCAACACGCAACTCCACGCGTCCGCCACATGCGTGACGATTCCGATCAACTTCAAATGATCCATGAACGCAATCGACGCCTCGCGCCCGCCCTTGATGCCAAACGTCATCACGCCGCACGGCGAGGGCCCATCAAACTGCTTCTTGATGAGCGGATAATACTTCGAATCTTCCAAGCCCGCAAAGTTCACCCACGCGACCTTGTCCTGCGTCCGCAGCCACTTCGCCACCTTGAGCGCACTTTGGGCATGCCGCCGAATCCGCAAGTGCAAACTTTCCAATCCAATGTTCACCAAGAACGCATTGAACGGCGACGGAATCGAGCCAAAGTCCCTCATCAAATGCGCCGTGCACTTCGTGATGTACGCCATCTTGCCAAACGCCTTCGTGTAGCTCAACCCATGATACGACGCATCTGGCTCGACAAGCCCCGGGAACTTATCCGCGTGCGCTTCCCAATCAAAATTGCCGCTATCGACAATGCACCCGCCCACCTGCGTCGAGTGCCCATCCATGTACTTCGTCGTCGCATGCGTCACAATGTCGCATCCAAATTTGAACGGACGGCACAGAATCGGCGTCGGGAACGTGTTGTCAATGATGAGCGGCACACCGTTGGCATGCGCAACCTTCGCGAACTTTTCAATATCCAAAACGCATCCAGACGGATTGGCCACCGTCTCACCAAACACGCACTTCGTATTCGGCTTGAACGCCGCCTGAATCGTCGCCTCATCTGCATCTGGATCCACAAACGTGAATTCAATCCCCAGCTTCTTCAGCGAGACCGCAAACAAGTTGAACGTGCCGCCATAAATCTGCGCCGACGAAACCACATGGTCGCCCGCATTGCAGATGTTCAAAATCGCAAACGTCGAAGCCGCCTGACCCGAGCTCGTCAAAATCGCCGCGACACCTCCTTCGAGCGCGGCAATTTTTTTCGCCACCTGATCATTCGTCGGATTCGCCAATCGCGTGTAGAAATAGCCCGCCGCCTTCAAATCGAAAAGATCAGCCATCTGCTGCGTCGTCTCATAACGAAACGTCGTCGATGCATAAATCGGCACCTGACGCGGCTCCCCGCGCTTCGGTGACCAACCACCCTGGACACATAATGTATCTATATTCATTGTCTATCTACCTTTCTAGGTTTCAATAACCTGCGTATTATACCATATTTGAGCCCAAACTTCAACCCCCCGCGGCACTTTTTTTCTTTAATCCTTAAATGTTCACGGCAGAAGTTCCGCGGTGTCTAGCCGTGAAGATGGTCACAGAAGGGGACTTCTTTGGGTTGATGAGGGGGTTTCTTTGGTGCGTTCTTGGCTTGTCCTAGGGAAAGTATCGCGATACTTTAACAAAACCATCGCGATACTTTAACAAAAGTACCGCGATACTTTTTGCAAAGTACCGCGGTACTTTATCTTGTTCGTAGGCGGAACGGACCAAAGAGAGGCTGGGAGGCGACCTTTTGGGTGGTTAGAAAAATGCCGCGCGGAAGGGGCTTCCATTTGCGTCGAGAATATGGTATAATATATGTCCTCTATGACAGACTTTTCGAAATTGCTGAATCCGGAGCAGTTTGCGGCGGCGACGGCGGGGGATGGTCCCTTGCTGGTGTTGGCGGCGGCTGGCACGGGGAAGACGCGCACGTTGGTGCATCGCGTCGCGTATTTGATTGAGCGGGGCGTTGAGCCGAACCGCATTCTTTTGTTGACGTTCACGAATCGAGCGGCGCGTGAGATGTTGACGCGCGCGGAGCAGGTGGTGGGGCCGCTCGCGCACGATATTTGGAGTGGGACGTTCCATAGTATTTGTGCGCGGTTCTTGCGTCAGTATGGTTCGTTCTTGGGGTACAAGGCGGGGTTTCAGATTTTGGATGAGGAGGATCAGGCGAAGTTGATTGGCGAGATTATCAAGGAGCAGGTGAAGGACGCGAAAGATTTTGCGAAGAAGGAAGTTGTGGCGAAGATTATTTCTGAGGCGGCGAATGAAGGGTTGGATGTGGAGTTTGTGGCCAAGCGGTGGGAGACGAAGGCGGCGGGCGTGGAGCCAGAGGTGATTGGGAAAATTGCCGCGCTTTACAATGAGCGCAAGATGGCGTTGGGGTCTATGGACTTTGATGATTTGCTTGTGAATGGATTGCGGCTTTTGAAGGAGCATGAGCGGATTCGCGAATTGTTGCAAGAGCATTTCTTGTATGTCTTGGTGGATGAGTATCAAGATACGAATGGGCTGCAGGCGGAGTTCACGGATTTGTTGGCGGCGAAGCATCGGAACATTCTGGCGGTGGGCGATGATTTCCAATGTATTTACACGTGGCGTGGGGCGCAGATTGAAAACATTTTGAACTTTCCGAAGCGGTGGCAAAACTGCCGCGTCATCAAGCTTGAGCAGAATTATCGGTCGGTGCCAGGCGTTTTGGATGTGGCGAATATCGTCATGAAAGATGCGAACGATCAATTCAATAAAGTGTTGAGGCCGCATCGGCAGGGGATGGATCAGAAGCCTTATTTATATACGGTTTCGGATGATCAGGCGCAGGCGCAGGAAGTCATCAAAGTGATTTCGCAAGCGCGGGAGATGGGGTATCGATATAGCGACATGGCGGTTTTGTATCGCAGTCATTTTCAATCGATCAAGATTCAGTTGATGCTCGCGCGGCGCGGCATTCCCCATCGCATCACGAGTGGCGTCGGCGTCTTTGAACAGATTCATGTGAAGGACATTTTGGCGTATTTGCGATTGCTGACGAATCCGCATGATGAGCTTTCATTTTTGCGGTTTGTGTCGTTGTTGCCAGGGGTTGGGGAGCGGACGGCGAAGTCGTATTGGACGAAGCTTGGGGGCGCGTGCAACGTGTTGAATGCGGACGCGCGCGCGGCACTTGGTGGGATGTTGGGGAAGAAGGCGCAACCGCTTTGGCCGCCTTTGGATTTGTGTTTGGAACGTGCCGCGGAACGGTTGGAGCGTGAGGAAGTGGGTGCGCTCATCAATGATTTTTGCGATGCGTTTTATGCGGACCATTTGCGGAGGGAATGGGAAGAAGAAGATGCGGGCGAGCGGCTGTCGGATGTGAAGGAATTGGGCGTGCAGATTGCGGATGCGGAAGGTGGGCTGGAGGGGTTCTTATCGGATGTGGCGCTTATGACGAATTTGGATGCGCGGAAGAATGAGATGGCGCGCGAGGCGGTCACGCTTTCGACGGTGCATCAGGCGAAGGGGATGGAGTGGCCGGTCGTGATGATCCCGTGGCTAGCGGAGGGGATGTTCCCGAGCGCGAAGGCGGTGGATGAAGGGCGCACGGCGGAGGAGAGGCGCTTGTTTTATGTGGCTGTGACGCGGGCGAAGGATGAGCTTTATATGTTTTCGCCGACGGTGCGGTCGAAGCCAGAAGGCGGCGTGTATCCGGTTGAGATGTCGCGCTTTTTGCGGGAGATTCCAAAGGACCTTGTGACGAAGCGTTCGGTTTTTTCGAACTATTCGAGCGCGCCGATGTATCCGCGGCATTCGAGCTATGAGGCGTATCGGCGCGGCACACCGATTTATAAAACGACTTGGAGGCACTAAGATGGCAGATGTGATTGTTCGTGAGGCCTTATTGGCGGACACAATTGAGATTTACAATTTGATTCAGGCGCATCGCGATTTGCTTGTGCCGCGATCAATTGCGAATGTGGTGGAGAATGTGGACCGGTTTGTGGTGGCGCTTGTGGAGGGGAAGCTTGTGGGGTGCGCGGCATTTCAGATTCATCCCGAGATTGGTGACGCGCAGGCGGCAACGGTGGAGATTCAATCTGTGGCGGTTGAAGCGGCGCATCGCAAGGCGGGGATTGGGCGCGCGATTGTGGAAGAGGTCATGCGGCGCGCGGCACTTTTTGGTGCGCGCGAAGTCTTGGTCCTGACATTCGCGCCGGAATTTTTCACGAAGCTCGGCTTCCATGAAATCCCGAAGAACCAAGTTATGCACAAGCTCTATACGGGCTGCATCAATTGCACGAAGCACACGAATCCATTCACGTGCCCTGAAATCGCAATGAAGCGCGAGCTCGTGAAATAAGTGCCGCGGCGTTAGCGGCGCGTGATGACCTTCCGCGGCACTTTTTCGTCCGCCGCCATTCCATTGGAAAGTGCGAGTTCGGCCTTATTTTTGGCCTTGCGGTACATGGTCTCGAGCGAATCGAGGCATTTATTTTCGCCGCGCCAGAAGGGGATTGGACCGAGCCGTTTGAGGAGAGCGGTTTCAATTTTCATCGCATAGATCCTCCAAAGAAATGCCGCGGAATTCGAGGAGCGTCGCGGGGCGGCGGGCAATTTCTTCACCGAGAAGAAAGAGAACGGCGCTCGAATGTTTGCACGGGTTCGCGTAGTCGGGGCAGGTGCAGGCGGTCGTCATGTCGTATTTGCCAGGCGCGAGTTTGCCGCCCGGGAAAAGCGTCAGACCTTGTTCACGGAAGATGGATTCAATTTCGGTTGGTAAATCATCCGCGAGAAGGCGCGCAATGAGCATCGGTTCGGCACGAAGGGCCGCGACAATTTTTTTGTGCGCGGCGGGCGTGGGCGTGCGGAAATCAATCGTGATGTGATAAGGCTCGGGGCGCGTGCCGACGACGTGGGCTTCGATGTGAGGGCCTGCGATTTGGAGGTCGGTCACCTGGCCTGTGAGGGCATAATTTTTGCCGCGGCCGAGGCGTGCGCCAAGTCCCATTCCTTCCAATACTTGCTGCCATTTGCGTGCCCACCAACTGCGACCGGACGTGCCGCCACGTGGCTCTTGCGCGCGAATGCCATTGGCAAAACGCGGAATGCGGACGGGGAACTTCTTCTTACTCATCGAGCGCCACCGTCCTTTCAAATTCTTGCGTGGACATTTGCGAAAGGAAGCCTTCGCCTGTCGTGACGAGCGTGCCCGCGAGCGCGGCCTTGCGATTGAGGATTTCATCGACGTGTTCCTCAAGCGTGCCCGCGGCAATAAAGAGATGAACAAGCACATCATGCGTTTGGCCGATGCGGTGCACGCGGTCCGTCGCCTGATTTTCAACGGCTGGATTCCACCAGCGGTCATAATGAATGACGTGGCTCGCGCGCGTCAAGTTGAGACCGAAGCCGCCTGCCTTGAGCGAAAGAATAAAGGCGCTGGGCTCCTTCGCCTTCATAAAGGAATTGATTTCGCGTTCGCGTGCGTTAGCTGAAAGTGCGCCATGCAAATAGGGCATGCGGCGGCCAAAGTGTTCGGCGAGGATGTCTTGCAACGCCGCGCCGACACGCGCGTATTGTGTGAAGATGAGCGCGCTTTCACCCGCTTCAAAAATGGATTCAAGCAACGACAAAAGGCGCAACACCTTCCCACTTTCGGCGAGGAGTTCCGGACGCTTTTGAAGGAGCGCGGACGAAAGCATGCCATCGCAGACGAGCTTCAAATTTGTGAGCAGCGCGAAGATGTCGCCTTGGTGGCGATCGTTCATTCTAAAGTCGGCCAGCGCCTCTTCATACGCGGCACGCTCCGCCATCGAAAGCGTGCAATATTCACGCACCTCGCGTTTGTCGCCAAGCTCACTCTTGACGCTCGGATCGCTCTTGAGGCGCCGCAAAACAAAGGGCTCGAGCGCATGTGCGAGGCGGCGGCCAAGGTTGGAAAGGGGATTGGCCGCGAGAGGTTTGACAAAGCGCGTCGCAAAAGTGCCGCGGTCGCTGAGGAGCCCCGGATTCAAAAATTGCTCAATCGACCAAATATCGGAAACGGAATTTTCAACAGGCGTACCTGTGAGCGCGATGCGGCACGGTGGGCGCAAGGCGCAGACGGCCCGCGCGGTTTGCGTCGCGGGGTTCTTAATCATCTGCGCTTCATCGAGAATCAACGCGCGCCAAGGCGTTTCGCTGAGCGTTCGATAATCTTTGACGAGCAGCGAATAACTTGTGATGACGACATCGGTCTTGGCAATCGCGAGGCGGAAGCCTGCGCCCATATGACGCGCATCGCCTTGATGAATGTGAAGCTTCAAGCTCGGCGCAAATTTTGCAAATTCATGTGCCCAGTTCGAAAGCAACGTGAGCGGCGCGACGACGAGATAGGGCGAGGTGCGCGGGAAAAGCGCCGCGGAATCGCGCGGCTTTTTCTCGGCGGCAAGCTTGGCCTTATCACGCAAGATCCACGCAATCGTTTGGCTCGTTTTGCCAAGGCCCATATCGTCCGCAAGCAATGCGCCAAAGCCATGCTCGGTGAGGAATGAAAGCCATGCCGTGCCGCGCTTTTGATAATCGCGCAAGGTGCCCACAAAATTCTCGGGGGCGGCAAAATTCAAGAGCTCAGCTTGGCCGGCCGCTTTCAAGGAATTGATGAGCGCGCGCAAGCCGCCGTGCGTTTGAACGCGTTGGATTTCCATTCCGCCCAAGGCCCCGACGCCGAGCGCAAATGAGACGGCTTCCATCCGCGACAGTTTTCGGCCTTGGCTCTTTTCGAGTGCTCGCAACGCCTCGCGCAAAATGTTGATGTTGACTTCAATCCACCGATTGCGGAAGAACACAAGTGAGGAACCTTGATCGAGCAAAAACCGAATTTCATTTGCGGTGACAACTTCGCCCGCGACATGCACTTTCAATTCGGCCTTGTAGGTGGCCTTGGCGTTAGCTGCGGCACTTTTTCTGTTCGCTTCTTGCGATGTCAGTTCCGCCTCGGCCGTGATTTCTGCTTTCAACTGATCGCCCGAAACAGTGTAGCCCGCTTCGCGCAATTCCTTTGCACCCAAGCGCAGAAAGGCCTCGGCCTCGCCAGGGGTCAAGTCAACTTCAAGCCGATTCGCCTTGCCGCGGCGCATATTGCGCAAAGCCCCAAACACATACACGGCTTGCCCCAGCGCCCGTAAACGCTCGCGCCCTTTTGGAATCGCGCACGCCAAACGAAATTGCTCACCCTCAACTTCAAGCTCAAAACAAATCGCCGCGCGCGCGGCCGCATCATTCGCGTTCCCATGCCATTCATTCAATTCCGCGGCAAATTTTTCGCACTCATCTTCATCCCATTTGACGAGCCCCGTGCGACTCCTGAGCGCCATCATCCACGCATCATGCAATGTCTCGTGCTTTTGTTTTTCGGCATCTTCCGAAAGCGGCGTCACAGTCGCTTCGCGCACATAGTCATCCACCCACGGATTATCATCCATCCCAATGGCACGCCACCGCGCATGCCATCCATCGCTTTCCTTCACAAGGTCCGGATAGAATTGCCCATCCGCAATCGCTTGTAAAGCTTCACGTTGTTTCGGGCTGAACGTCTTCTTCATTTGTGGCGGCGGCCGCATCCTCCTCTTCGTGCGCAACTTCCCCAAGCGTCTTCGTGCCCGACAAAAGCGCGACGACCTGGCGCTGCACTTCAGGCAAATTCTCCAGCCGAATCCGCGGGTCCAAAATGACGAACGTATCGCCATTCTTGCGGTCCTCATACACGCGGCGAATCGTGCCATCCGGCTGCTCCTTGCGGTCGCGCTCCACGAGAATCTTCGAACGCTCCAACATCACCGCGAGCACGTAGACGACATTCTTCATCGATGGATCATCCAGCGTAATCAAGTGCCGCAACAGCTCGCCTGCGTCCTCTTTTTTGAGCGGTTCCTTTTTCTCTTCTTTGACGGGCGCGAAATAAACGCCGTCCCAAAATGAGAAGGGCTCCCAATCGCGCGTGGCCGTCTTCCAGCATTCTGGATGACAATCAAAACGTTCATAGCCGCTTGAAACTTCTTTCAAGACGCTGATAACAGGTGCATGGTCAACGAGTGGCTTTTGGCAAAGCGAGCACACGTGACCACGCGAACGAATGTTCCATTCTTGTGACATGGCGTATATTATACCATAATTCAGACTAAATTACCATACCAAACCGTCGAAGGTCTGCGGCAGTTTTTTGTGGGGAGGGGTTGAATGCGCAGCGGAAATATGGTATAATATACGGACTATGAAGAAATTAGCGATTTGGTTTGGCGTTGTTTCGTTCGCGGCAGTTTCGTTCGCGGAGAGTTTGGTTGTTGACATGCTTCCGGGGGAAGCGTGGTTTGGCGTCTATACCTTTATGGGGAGTCATACGCCGATTACGAAGGAGACAAAGAATCTCCATTTTGATTTGAGGGCGGATAATTGGGTGAATCAGTCCGCGCCATTTTTTGTGTCGACGAAGGGTCGGTACATTTGGTGTGACACGGCGTTTGAAGGGACGATTGATGGCGGGAAGATTAGTTTGAAGAATTCGTCGAGTCCGATTGAATTGGCTGAGGCTGGGAAGACGTTGCGTGAGGCGTTCCGTGCGGCCGCGGCGAAACATTTTCCGGCCAGTGGAAAGATGCCGGACGCGGCACTTTTTGAGAAGCCGCAATGGAATACGTGGATTGAGTTGACGTACCATCAGAATCAGGATGGGATTTTGGAATATGCGCGTGGGATCAAGGAAAATGGATTTCCGGTTGGCGGTGTGATGATGATTGATGATACGTGGCAATATGATTATGGTGTGTGGCAATTTGATCCGCGGGCGTTTCGTGATCCGAAGGGGATGATGGATGAGTTGCATGCGATGGGTTGGAAGGTGATGGTGTGGGTGTGCCCGTATGTGTCGATGGATTCGCCGGGGTATCGTGAGATGGGATTTGGGATGAACGATAATGGCGAGAAGGTTGAGGCGGGCGGATTGATTTTGGAGCGGAAGGGGGATCCGAAAGTGATTTCGTGGTGGAATGGGAAGAGCGCGGGTGTTGATTTTACGAGTCCGGCGGGGCGGCGTTGGATGACGAGGGAATTGAAGAAATTACAGGCGACGACGGGGGTGGATGGATTCAAGTTTGATGGGGGCGATATGCCGCATTATAGTGGGCAGTATGAGACATTTATCAAGGCGACGCCGAGTGAGCTTTGTGAGGCGTATGCGAAGTTTGGATTGGATTTTCCGTTGAATGAATATCGTGCGTGTTTCAAGATGGCGGGGCAGCCGCTGGCGCAACGTTTGGCGGATAAGGACCACAGTTGGAATGCCGTGCAGATGCTCATGCCGCATATGATTCAGGCGGGGCTTTTGGGGTGTCAATTTGTGTGCCCGGATATGATTGGTTCGGGGATGTGGACGGCGTTTAGTCCGAGTGCGCCGTTTCCGTTTGACAGGGAGTTGTTTGTGCGATCGGCGCAGGTGCATGCGCTTGCACCGATGATGCAATTTTCTGCCGCGCCGTGGAAGAAGTTGAAGGGCGAATATTTGGAGGCGGTGAAGGCGGCGGCGTGGACGCGTATGAAGTTTGCGGCGTATATTTTGAAGGTGGCGAAGGAAAGTGCCGCGTCGGGTGAGCCGATGTTGAGGTCGATGGAATATCAATTTCCAGGGCATGGTTGGGAAGGTGTGAAGGACCAATTTATGATGGGCGAGGACTTGCTCGTTGCGCCGCAAGTTGTGAAGGACGCGACCGAAAAAAAGGTTTTGATTCCGCCTGGGACGTGGAAGGGGGATGATGGGTCGACGGTTGTGGGGCCGGCGGAGATTGTGGTGAAGACGCCGCTTTCGCGCTTGGCCTATTGGACGCGGCTTGGGGCGAAGTTTGAATAAGGAATGCAATCATGAAGAAACAATTCATTTGGTATGTGGTGGGCGCGGCAATTTTGGTGGCGCTTGGGTGGCTGGTGTTTGCGCCAGTTGATGTGAAGGAGGTGCCTCCTCAAAAAGAAAAACCAAAAGTGAGCGCGGGCGAGAAGAAGTCCACAAAAGTGCCGCGCAAGGCGGAGGAGAAGGTGAAGCGAGAAAAAAGTGCCGCGGCTAAGCCGAAAGTGACTGTTGAGGCGGGGGATGAATTTACGCCAGAGGAACAAAAGATTGCGGATGCGATTCAGGCTGCGTTGGATGATGATAGTTTGAAGGCGCTGCAGGCGAGTCTTGAGGCCGCGGCAAATTCGACGAATGTGGCGTTGAGGCAGGCGGCGGTGGATGCGCTGGCGTGGTTTGGGGAGAAGGCGTTGCCGGAGTTGACGATGTTTATGGCGGATAAGGATGATGATGTTCGCGATGCGGCATGTAGCGCGTGGACGATGGCAGTGTCGTCGATTGAGAATACGGAGGTGCGGGGCGCGGCGGTGGAGGCGGCGATGAGCGTGGTGTATGATCGCGACCAGCTCGATTCGATGGTGATGGAGATCAATGATATGTCCAACGTGCAACAGCTTCAGATTTTGACGCAGTTGATTGAGGGGGAAAATAAGATTGCTGCGGAGGCGGCCAAAGAGCATTATGAATTTGT